>CABQAB010000016.1 GCA_902461985.1 uncultured Bacteroidales bacterium
GTCGTCTGCGGGGCGCCTAATGTGGCGGCCGGCCAGAAGGTGCTTCTTGCAACCATAGGCACGGTCCTGGGCGAGGATTTCAAAATCAAGAAATCCAAAATCCGCGG
Organism: uncultured Bacteroidales bacterium; assembly: GCA_902461985.1. Classification (GTDB taxonomy): domain Bacteria; phylum Bacteroidota; class Bacteroidia; order Bacteroidales; family UBA932; genus Cryptobacteroides. The sequence goes on from CABQAB010000016.1 coordinate 108, forward strand.
TGTGGAGTCTTTCGGCATGCTTTGCGCCGAGGATGAACTCGGTATAGGAACCGCCCACGACGGAATCATGGTCCTGGACCCGTCGGCCGTGCCCGGAACACCTGCGAAGGAATATCTCCATCTCGCGACTGACACCGTAATCGAAATCGGACTTACGGCCAACCGTGTGGATGCGGCCTCACATGTAGGAGTTGCACGCGACCTTTACGCATGGCTCAGACATAACAATATCCCATGCAGACTCAATATTCCTGACGTTTCGGCTTTCACCGAAAGCGGTTCGGAGGCTGATGCGATTCCGGTCGAGGTCGTTGCGGAATCGGATGCCCCTCGTTATTTCGGAGCAAGGCTCAGCGGTGTGAAAGTCGGTCCTTCTCCCGAGTGGCTGCAGAAAAAACTGCTTTCAGTGGGCCTGAGACCTATAGACAATGTGGTGGACATCACCAATTTCATACTTATGGAACTCGGCCAGCCCCTTCATGCTTTCGATGCAGCCAAGATTGACGGCGGAAAAGTTATAGTGCGCCGGGCTGCCGAAGGCGAAAAACTCGTAACTCTCGACGGAGTGGAGCGAAGCCTGTCCGCTGAAGACCTCGTGATTGCGTCAGAGACTGCGCCTATGTGTCTGGCCGGAGTTTTCGGCGGTACTGATTCAGGAGTTTCCGACAGTACGACCGAGCTTTTCCTCGAAATAGCATATTTCAATCCTGTAACCATACGCAAGACATCCAAGCGTCACACCCTCAAGACAGATGCTTCATTCCGTTACGAAAGAGGCTGTGACCCGTTCATGCTCGAATATGCCGCAAAGAGGGCGATTCTCCTGATTCAGGAACTCTGCGGGGCGAAACTGGTCGGAAAAGTCATCAGAACCGAGTCCGTGCATATCGAAAGGAAAATGGTGGAACTCGACTACAACCGCATAGAAGCCTTCATAGGCAAGAAAATCGGTCATGAAGTAATCGAGAACATACTCACCGATCTCAATTACGAATTCGTCAGCCGCAGCGAAAACGGTGCTGTCGTGGCAGTGCCTTCCTATATGGTGGACGTGTACAGGGAGTGCGACGTGGTCGAGGAAATACTCCGAATCTACGGATACAATAACATCGAACTTCCGGCGAGGATGAGAATGGCGGTCGTGCCTGACGTGAAACCAGAGCCTGAGGCGGTCCGGAACGCAATTTCAGACTATCTCGCAGCCAACGGTTTCGTCGAGACCATGAACAACTCCCTGACCAAGTCGGCATATTACTCTTCTCTGACAACCTATCCGGAGGACAAGTGCGTGAGAATCATCAATCCGCTCAGTTCGGATTTGAACGTAATGCGCCAGACATTGATTCTTAACGGGCTGGAGGTGATTGCCTATAATATCAACCGCCAGACGACCTGCCTCAGGACCTTTGAATACGGTTCAGTATATTCACTGCGCGGGAAGGTTGAAACACCTGAACTTTCAGACATCGAGGAAAGCCAGAAATATGCTCTCTTCATCACCGGCACTCCTGAAAAATCATGGAGAAAAGATGGCGGAAAGAGCGACTATTTCCAGCTTAAGGGCTATGTCGAGGCTTTGTTCAGGCGTTTTGGAGTGGACATATATCAGCTGGACACAGATGCTGCCCCTTCCGACATTTTCGTGGACGGCCAGAGTTACACCGCACGAGGAGTCAGCGGGCAGCTGGCTGTAATCGGTTCGGTTGCCCCGGCACTGCTGAAGCAGTTTGGAATACGCCAGAGCGTGTTCGCTGCTGAAATCGGCTGGCAGCAGCTCTTCGAACTTGTCAAGAGGAACCGGATTGCATACAGGGAACTTCCTAAATATCCTGAAGTCAAGCGTGATCTTGCCCTTCTTCTCGATGAAACCGTCAATTTCGCGGATTTGCGTAGGACGGCGTTCAGGAACGGAAAGAAATTGCTCAAAAAAGTGTCTCTCTTTGATGTTTACAGGGGCGACAAGATTCCTGCCGGGAAGAAGCAGTATGCTTTGAGCTTTGTGCTTCAGGATGTGGAGAAAACCCTGACTGACAATGATGTGGAGAGGATAATGACCAATCTCGTGAACGCATTCGGACGGGAGCATGGTGCAACGCTCAGATAATGTCCCGCCGGTTTTCCTCATATCTCCTTCTTGTTTTCTGCATGATTTCCATCGCGTTTTCGTGCAGAAAGGGCGATCGTCTGATACCCAAAAGGCAGTTTGCGGAAATCTATGCTGAAATGTTCGTCCTCGACCAATGGCTGAATGACAACACCAAGTACAGGCAAGCCGCCGACACTTCTTTAGTCTATGCGCCCGTATTGGAAAAATACGGCTACACATACAATGACTATATGTTCAGCGTTGAGGAATATATGAGGGATCCCGCACGCTATTCCCGCATACTGAGAGAGACTTCGGACATTCTCAATGAAAGGTTAGGGGCACTTAAGGAAATCCAGAGAAGCGAAACCGAAGAGGCGCGGCGCAAGGCCCATCTGGATTCGCTGATCCGGAGCGTTGATTTCGATATGGATTCCGTAATCCGCTCGATGATATGTTTGCATCCTACGGACAGTCTGGTCGCAGGGCCGGATTCCAGCGGCTTTATTTCGGTTGTTTTCAGAACGGTCTACGACACAGTCTATAACGGTCCTGAAATGGTCATCGTACCTCTGGATTCCCTGAAACATGCAGCTGATTCGCTGACGGTGTCTGCGGATTCGTCCTCTCTGGCATTGTCTGCGGATTCGTCCGCCGTTGTCTCTGGCTCAGTGGAAGTTGTCGTTGATGCAGATTCGGCAGATGTCTCTTCCACGCCCGTGTCCAAGCCTGAAAAACTGCTGAAAGATGAAGAACCGCAGTCCTCCCGCAATCTTAGGGATTTGAGGCGGTTCGAGCCAATGAAAGAGGAAAAAGTCATAAAGAGGGGGTTCAGGTAATGCTGCATTTCGAGAATATCGTTTATGGTCCGATTCACAGCCGCAGGCTCGGGGCAAGTTTAGGGGTGAATATACTTCCATCTCAGGGCAAACTCTGCAACTTCGACTGCATCTATTGCGAATGTGGCTGGAACAAAGACAATCCAAGTTCAGGAGGGTTTCCGTCTGTCGTACACATAAAAGAGTCTATGTCGGCCCGTTTTTCAGAACTGGCGGCGAAAGGTGAGAAGGTGGATTCCATAACTTTTTCAGGCAACGGAGAGCCAACTCTGCATCCCGATTTTCCTGAAATAATTGACATTGTCATATCTCTCAGGGACTTATATCTTCCGTCGGCAAAAATATCGGTCCTTTCAAACGCGACCCGCTGCACTGTGCCTGAAATAGTTGAGGCCTTGAAGAAAACCGACAACCCGATACTCAAGCTTGACGCTCCTTCTTCGGGACTTGCAGCTCTGATTAACAAGCCGGTCGGAAAATATGACCCCGAAGCAGTGATTTCGGCTTTGGAGGCTTTCGGGGGCGATTTCATACTCCAGACCATGTTCCTCCGCTACGGTGGATTCGATTCCTCTTCAGAGGCTGTCCTGTTGCCTTGGATGGCTGCGGTAAGACATCTGCGTCCGCGGAAGACAATGGTATATTCCATAGACAGGGAAACCCCTCAAAAGGGTATATATAAGTTTGATATTGAATCACTTAAAAGACTGGTGAAGCCTCTCTTGGACGAGGGGTTCGACATATCCTTTGCCTGAGCGGAACCGACAAGGCTTGAAAAGTTTCAACAAGAACAAAAGACTATAAAACCATTTTTTATGATTAATTATCTCGATAAATATGGCTATATGCCGAAAATCGCGGAAATTGACAATGCGATTGCCAAAATCTCCGGGAACGTAAGCAATTTCCTGAATGAGGACGTGCTGAAGAAATGCTTTGCCGTTCAAGATCTTACGACCCTGAAATCTGACGACACGGATTCTTCTGTCACCGCTTTTGTGGAGAGAGTCAATGCCTTCGCCAAGGACTATCCGGACTGGCCGCTTCCTGCATCGGTCTGCGTCTATTCCAATTTTGCGTCCGTTGTGGACAAGGCACGTCGTGAAGATTTCAATATCACCGTGGTTTCCGCCTGCTTCCCTACGTCGCAGAGTTTCATTGAAGTGAAACTGAAGGAATGTGAAATGGCCGTGGCTGCCGGGGCTGACGAAGTGGACATTGTCCTCGCGCTCAACTCCTTCCTTGACGGGAATTATGAGAAGGCTGCGGACGAAATCAAGCAGATCAGGGCCTGCATCGATGCGGAGGCTGAAAAGCACGGCAGGACTGTACATCTGAAAGTCATTCTTGAAACAGGACTTTTGGTTTCTCCTGAGAATATCGCCAACGCTTCTTTCCTCTCTATGGAGGCCGGAGCTGACTTCATCAAGACTTCGACCGGCAAGGTGTCTGTGAATGCGACGCCTGTGGCCGCGTTCATAATGTGCCAGTGCATCGCCGCCTATTATGCCAAAACAGGCAGGAAAGTAGGTTTCAAGCCTGCAGGAGGCATCTCCACGGCTGAAGATGCAGTCTGCTACTACCTTATCGTATCCAATGTTCTGGGCGCGGAGTGGCTTGACAAGAGTCTCTTCCGTTTAGGGGTAAGCCGTGTTGCGAACAGCATCCTTTCGGCAGTGGAACAGAAGACAGTAAAGTATTTCTAACAGAAATACTTTACTGTCTTCAGAAGATCCCTCAACCCTCAGTCGCTTCGCTCCGGTTATCCGTTGAATCTTAAAATTTTTGCAAGTTATTGAAGGATAGATGACTGGATGTTGATTTCGGGTATAAAAGTCTCAAGATGCGCATCTTGAGACTTTTTTGTTCACTCAAAATCCGCCTCTGAGTGCCCTGCGATGCATATTTTTGAAAATAGCCGCTGAATTTGTCATTCAGCGGCTAATTGCATATAGCTTTGCTGCCGGAATTAAAAACTAAAAGCTATGAAACGAATTTCATTTACGCTCGTGGCAGCCATTGCGCTGCTGTCCTGTGAGCATGTAGACATCGACAGCGGTCCCGGCAATTATTCAAATACGCTCAGTCATGATGAAATTGTCTTAGGCAGGCAGCTGGAAGACCCTTTCAAGACAGAGAACGTTTCGAAGGCGCTGGCGGCACTCTATCCTACCAAGGCGGACAGGCTGCCGCTCGAAAACACCGATTATTATGTGCGTTTCCTGCCTGAGAACCAGTCTGAGTTCGACCGTCTCAAGGGGCTGGGACTGGAACTCCTGGACCATCCTGTGGATTTTGAAATCCTCAAGGAGGGGGACTGGTATCATGACCCGGCTGTGGATGAGGAGGAAATCACCTGGCAGTATGCGGTGGTGCCTAAGAATTTCGAGTTCCCGAAAGACATACGTTACCAGATTCTGCACGGCTGCTATCTGGCTAACAATGACCCCGGCACCAAGGCTGACGGGCTGGACTGGGATGCTATCGAAAGGAAATCCTACGAACTGACGGGCAACGGGGCTTTGGTCGAAGACGCTTCCGGTACCAAAGCCATTGACAGGGTCACCCCGTCCGGAAGGATTACCATCAAAGACCCCGATTATGCCGGCGGAAAACCTTTCGGCGTGTCCGGTGTGATGGTTTCCTGCAACTCGTTCGTGAAGTTTGCCAAGGCATATACTGACCGGGACGGCTACTACACAATGAACAAAAGCTACACTTCCAAAGTTCGTTACAGGCTGGTTTTCAAAAATGAGAAGGACTTTTCCATAGGTCTGAACCTCATTCTTGTACCGGCTTCGGTTTCCACTTTGGGCAGATCCGGTCCAGAAGGCGTCAGCCTGAACGTGACCAAAGATTCGGAGGCGAAACTCTACCGCCGTTGTGTGGTGAACAATGCCGTCTATGACTACATCAGCCGCTGCACTGAAGCCGACATGGGAGTCTCCGCACCTCCGGGTGATATGAGAATATGGATATTGCCTTCCGTCAGTGCGAGCAGCTGCCCTATGCTGCATCACGGTACTGTAATCAGCCAGCCACTGATTGCGGGCTTCCTGGGAGCGTATTCAATACTTGTGAAACTTTTTTCTCCGGACGTGACCATAGGGCTCGGTGACGGTGACGATTACGACAGCATATATGCGCTTGTGACCCACGAGTTTGCCCATTCTTCCCATTATGCGGTCAGCGGCAATGCCTTCTGGGACCCCTACATCAAATACATTCTTACGTCGTATGTGTTCTCGGGCTCGACTTACGGCACCGGGCAGGAAGACGGGGCGAACTATTGCGAAGTGGGCGAAATGTGGGCGTATTACCTTTCCAGCCTTATGTACAAGGAGCGTTACGGCGGCGAATTGAGGGACTTTGGCGGCAGCTACTGGTTCAAACCGCAGATTCTCAGATATCTGCACCAGCGCGGCGTGAGACGCGAAACGATTTTCGCGGCATTGAGGACAGGGGTCACTGACATTTCTTCATTCCGGACCGCCCTCATACAGCTCGCCCCCGCAAAACGAAGTGTAATCGAACAGGCTTTTTCTCTCTATGGCAAATAATATATTCAGGCGTCTCCTGCCGCTGTTCCTGCTGTTGCTGTCCGCGAATGTGGAGTTGAAGGCCCAGAGGTTCACGCTGTCTACCAACCTTTTGGAGTATGCGAATTTAGGTACGCTGAACCTCGATGCGTCCGTAGGAGTGGCGCGGAACTGGTCGGTGGTGGCAGGAGTGCGCTATAACCCGTTCTCATACGCTTCGGAGCACAGAGGCGTCTTCTACAACCGCCAGCATTCCTGGTCGGCCGGGGCGAAATACTGGCTGTGGCACGTCAACTCCGGATGGTGGTTCGGCAGCAAACTCCGTTATCAGGAATATAGCAGCGGAGGACTCATTGACCGGGAATCGGAGGAGGGAGACAGATATGGAATGGGACTGTATGCGGGTTATTCCTACATGCTGCATCCTCATCTGAACCTTGAATTCGGCGCGGGGCTGTGGACGGGAGGCTCTGTCTATAAGGCCTATTCCTGTCCTGAATGTGGAATTGAAATAAATGGAGGCAGCAAAATGTTCGTGCTGCCTGACGATATAATGATTTCTTTGGTCTATGTATTCTGACAAAATGTTTCCCGGACCCGTACTCGCCTTTACATTCGTGCTTTTCGCGGCCCTGCTCTTTTCCTGTTCGGTTGCGGACAAGGTCAGATCGCTGGTCGGACAAGGTGTGGCGGCGGATATATCCATCCCGAAGGAGACGGAAGATGTGCCTGAATCATTGGAAGTGCCGCTGGACATGTCTCGGGATGAGACTGCCGGGAGTGAGGCCGGAGAGCCTGTTGTCATGAATGCGGAACTGGACGAGGAAACCGGGGAGATGGTGGCTGTGGATGTCATAACCGAATCCAAGGTGGTGGCGCGTTTCAACAATGTCTGCGAAAGGTTGGGGCAGGTGAGCATCAGTTTCGATATAGAAGTGCCTGCAGCCCTGCTGGATTCGGATCTGCAGCTCAGTTTCGCACCGGTTATGAAAATCGGTTCAGAAAGCAGACCTTTGGAGAGAATCAACGTGAGCGGTGCAGCCTACAGGGAAAGACAGATGAGGGGGTATGAGCGTTACAGGTCCTTCCTGGCCTCCATTGTGACAGACAGCCTTGATTTGGTGATGACAGGCCAGCTGGAACGGTTCATTCAGCGTTATTATCCGGAGACTTACGCCATGAAACGGGATTCGTCCATAGTTCCGGAACCTTCGGCTGAAAACCTTTTCGGAGTGTCGCAGCAGGAAGCCCTGAGGCATTACTCCATGACCCTGAGGCGCAGGGTGAACGACTGGAAGAAGCATAACAGGGAGCGTATGTTCCGCAGGTATGTCAAAGATCCGCTGATTACTGAAAACATCCGTCTGGACACCATTGTAAGTGCCGGCAACGGGGATTGGGTCTATCGTTATGTACAGTCTTTCCGGACGCTTCCGGGTCTGAAGAAGGTGACAGTGGGCATGACCGGTTCGGTGCGCCGTTTCGGAGAGTCCATCTGTGAGCTGCCGCTTCCTGATTCTCTCGTCTATTACATCAGTTCGCTTTCCACTTTGGCAGACTGCCGGGACAGGTATAAGATGAAAGTCATAGAGAGGGTGATGCGCGACAAGACTTTAGCAAAAATCGAATTTGCTGCGGGAAAGACGGCTGTAGATACTTCCCTCGGTGCCAATGCTTCCGAACTGGAGAGAATCCGGCAGTGTATGCTGGATGTGTTCCGGGACGAGACCATGGTACTTGATTCCGTAGTCGTGGCGGCTGGATGCTCTCCGGAAGGCTCCCTGGCATTGAATGACAGGCTTTCGAAGCAGAGGTCGGCAGCGGTCAGGGACTGCCTGTCCGAGATGTTTGAATATGGTGCGGACAGTCTCCTGCGCACCTCCCTCCTTTCCGAGAACTGGACTGCTCTGGATCTCCTTGTGGCGGAGGATACGCTTCTGACCGGGGTTGAAAAGCGAAACTACGCAGCCTGTGCTTCGGAAAAGGACGCCGACAGGAGGGAGGGGAAACTCAGGCGTCTTGCTTCCTACCGCTATCTCCGTGATGAACTTTATCCCCGTCTGAGAACTGTGTCCTTCGATTTTCACCTGCACCGCCGGGGTATGCAGAAAGACACGGTCCACACCAGCGAGATTGACACTGCATATATGCGCGGCCTGGATTGCCTGAAAAGACTTGACTATGCGGCTGCAGTGGAAATCCTGCGTCCCTATGCCGACTACAATGCGGCACTGGCTTATGCTTGCGCAGGCTACGATCATTCGAGCTGGGCGATTTTGGAGAATCTGCCGGATGACTCCGCAAATGTCTGTTACCTGAAGTCTCTTGTCCTGATTCGTTTAGGCAGGAAAGACGAGGCAATGGAACTGTACAGAGCGGCAGTGAACTTTGATTCCTCTATGAGATTCAGAGCCAATCTGGATCCTGAAATGCACCTTTTTAAATCCTAAATATTATGAAAACAAAAACAATTATGACAGCGGCAGTGACTGCCGTGGCTGCGAGCCTGTCTGTGGCTTGCGTAAAAACGAAAGTGGAAGTGCGGCCGCCGGAAGGGATGGCCAATTTGACGGTGACGGTCGCAAACGGCGGCACCAAAGCCTCCGGTGAGAACCCCGTGACCAACGAAGACAAAATCAATTCAGTACAGGTCTTTGTGTTTGCCTCAGACGGTAAATTGGAGGCTGAGGCTTATGGAACCCAGCCGTCCATTGACCTTGGATGCACCATGGGTTCGAAAACAGTTGCCGTCCTCTGTAACAGCGGGCGTCTGGACGCCATCGCTTCGGCTGCAGACCTGAACTCGAAAGTCACGTCTTTGACAGACAACAGCAGCTCTTCTTTCATCATGTTCAACTCTGTCCCGTTTGCTGTGGATGCGACGGCAAAGTCGCTTACAGTCACAGTGAAACGTACGGTTTCCAAAATCGTTCTTGAAAACATCAGCAACAAGATGACATTGGAGCAGTACAGGTCGGAAGCCATAAAAATCAAAGGCATATACCTTATAAACGTCGCCGGCGATACTTCCATGGATCTTGCCGCCGCACCGTCTTTGTGGCTGAACAGGGGTTCGAAAGAAGCGGCGGAGAATAGCCTTTATTCCGAAATTCCTGCATCGTTGGACATAGCATACAACAGTTCGGATGTTTCACGACACTATTTCTACTGTTATCCCAATCCTGTTGAGGCGGATTCTGCTGCAGAGATATGGTCTCCGAGACATACAAGATTAGTGGTAGAGGCTGAAGTCGGCGGCAAGACAGGCTATTATCCCGTTACTCTTCCGGTGCTGAAAGCCAATACGGTCTACACAATCAAGAATCTGGAAATCACCCGCCCGGGAATAGATGCTCCGGACGTGGTCTCAGCCCTCGGCACTATGACCTTTACCATTGCGGTAGCAGACTGGGACCGGGAAGACGTATCTGACATAACCATTTAGAACACCCGATGGAAAATGCCGCGGCAGAATAATGAAACACGAACCTTTTCGATAAGCCGAGAGCAGAGGGAAACGAAGTTTCACTTTGCCGAGGCGAGAAAAGTGACGTATGAATTACGAACAGATCCTCATCGCTGCCGCGGCATCTTTCTTCCAACAATTTTGTGATATGAAGATAATTTGCATGGCTCTGGCTGTCCTGTTGATGGCTTCCTGTTCAATCAAACAGGACAGGAGCGGATGCCCTTCGCTTTTGAGACTGGATTTCTCGGCGGAGAAAAAGGCTGCCCCAGATGCGGAACTGCTGTTGTCCGTGAATTGCAGGGGAAAGTGTCTGCTGGTCGATACCGTGCGGCTTGAGGAGATTTCCGGGCTTTATGACGTCGAGGTGCCGAAAGACCTGCTGAATGTCAATGTGTGGTCGGAAGATGCTTCCAGTTTCGTTTCCTGTGGTTCGCTTTTCATACCTCTCGGGGATGACTGCCCTGCAGTGGATATGTTCTCGCAGACTGTCGATTTGAGCGGTACGGAAACAAAGACGCTGCCTGTGGAGTTGTCGAAGAATTACTGTATTCTGGACATAATCTTCAAGGATGAGGGAATAGATGATTTCGTAGTGGATATCGAGGGAGACATCGACGGCTATTCCGAGAAAGGCCTTCCGAGAAAGGGGGATTTTTTCCATTTCTTAGATTCGCCCATGAAACTTCTGCTTCCGCGCCAGACCGATGCCACGTTGAAACTGGATATATGGAAGGGGCACGAACTGCTCAAGACTTTTGCACTGGGCAATTATATGGAAAAGGGAGGCTATGACTGGGCGGCGAAAAATCTGAAGGATGCGTCCGTGACAATTGACTTTGCCTGTACGACTGTCAATATAGTTGTGGGAGAGTGGGGCAGCACCTCGGATTTCGACATAGTGTTTTAGAAGCTGTTCCTTGTCATTTCGACTGGAGGCACGAAGTGCCGGAACGGAGAAATCTGAACTGCGACGTCTACATGATTTCTTTGAGAATGGCTGTAGATCTGATGTTGAGGGGATATTCCAGATGCGTTTCGAGGTAGCGGATGAGTGATTCGACTATGGCGGACCGCACGGATCCGTTCATGGGCAGGAGCATGGCTTCGCTGAAAGGCAGTGACAGTATTTCCCTGACTATTCCGCGGTGCGGAAGTTCAACGAAATCCTCTATGTTGCGATATTCGGGACGGAAGCCCATAGCGGCTGAAAGTTCTAATGTGAACAACAGGTGAAAATTGCTGAAATTGCCTTCAATGGCGTCTAAGAGCAGTATTTTCTGTACGCACCAGTCGTAGAGTCCTGCTTCGTTGGCTCCGTCTTTCAAGGCTCTGAACAGCAGCTCGGCGATGAATATGGAAATGCTGCTTTTGTAGAGGTCCGACCTCAGGCCTGTCAGAGGATATGCTGTGGTGAGTCCGTTGACAGTAATCAGGCTGCCTTTGGAATTGCCGCCCGGCACGGACGCTTCAATGATATTGAGCGGACTCAGCAGATTTGCCGTCCTGCTTTTTCCTCCGGAAGCCTTGCCGCCGGAAGTCGCAGAGCGCAGGAAAAGGCTGCATCGCCCGTACTCCCGGCTGAGCGTGTGGAGCACAAGTGACCTTTCTCCGTATTTGGTGGAATGGAGCAGTATGAATTCTATGTTCCTGGAGTTTTCCAATGGTTCGCTGGAGTTTTCAGTCTTGGTCCTGTACGTTAGTCCGCTTATATGTCACTGGGTGAAGCAGTGCTGCGTGATTGTCCATCGGAGGAGAATTTAAGTCCGTGTAACGCCTTGTAACGGTGCGAAATCCGGTTCTTGACGTCTTCCGGGATATCTGCGAGAGTCCTGCCGGCAAGTTGGGCCGCATCTTCTGATGACAGGCAGCCGGCAAGTTCGGCTGTATCGGGAATGAACACAGGGTCATAGCCGAATCCTCCGTTGCCTGACCTTTCGGGGGCGATGTGTCCTTCGAGACTGCCCTCACTAATGAGTTTCTGTCCGTCAGAACTGAGCAGACAGACCGCGCATCTGAATCTGGCTTTCCTTTCGGACGGCTCCGTTGCGCCCGCTTCCCTGAGCTTGGTCAGCAGTTTGTCCATATTGTCGCTGAAATTCTTGTCCTCTCCCGCATAGCGAGCGGTGTAGATGCCCGGTTCACCTCCGAGAGCATCCACTTCGAGGCCCGAATCGTCGGCGAAAACGGCATAAATCCCTTCCATGCCGTTCCCGTGCAGTTTTTCGAAAATGAACGATGCTTTCAATTCGGCGTTTTCCTGAAAACTGCCTCCTGTCTCCTCGGCTTCTTCATTGATGCCGAATTCTGAAGGAAGGACAATTTCACAGGTATCTCCGAGAATCTCCGCCGCTTCCCGGGCCTTGCCCTTGTTTGATGTGGCAAATACGACTTTTATCATGGATGGAAGTTTGTAGACGGCAAAATTACAAATAATTGTAGAATTATTCCTTCCGGCAAGGCATTTCGGAATCAGATTTGTATATTTGTCTCCTCCGGGCTTTCGTGCCCGTATGCATCCCCTCGGGATGCTGATGTTTTGTAATGGAAATCAAGTTCCGCATTTGTGAAACTTGAGTGATAGAATAACAGATTGAGATGAAAAGAACTACCTCCGCAATTTGCGCTTTTTTACTGCTGTCTTCCCTTTCCTTCGCCCAGAGCCGTGGTTTCAAACTGGGGCAATGGACAGAAATACACAATTCGATAGTACGCCAGCTGAGCGTCTCCTATGTAGACAGCATTGATGTGGACCGGGTTATGCGGGCAGGCATCGATGCCATGCTTTCGCAACTGGACCCGTACACTATCTATGTTCCCGAAGAGGAGAACGAGGATTTCCAGATGATGTTGTCCAATACATATGGCGGCATAGGTGCGATTGTCCACAAACCTGCCGGTGCATATGTGATGATAAACGAACCTTACGAGGATTCTCCGGCAGCAAAAAGCGGGCTTCAGTGCGGTGACGAAATTCTGGAAATCGACGGCGTAGACCCACGTCCGTTAGAGGTTTCCGAGGCAACTGACAGAATGAAGGGCAAGCCCGGTACAAAAGTGAAATTCAAGATCAGGAAAGTCCGCAGCGGGGAAATCAAGGATGTGGAGATAGTGCGTGAGCGCATACAGATTCCTTCCGTGGACTATGTGGGAATGATAGCGGACGGTGTGGGCTATATCCGTCAGAGCAAGTTTACTGAAGGCGTTTCCAATGAAATCCGCGATGCCTATCATGAATTGAAAGGGCAGGGAATGGAAAGACTTGTGCTGGATCTGAGAGGCAATGGCGGAGGACTTATGAGCGAGGCCGTCAATATCGTAGGCCTTTTCGTGCCGAAGGGTTCTCTCGTGGTGACTTCCAAAGGACTCGCTGAGCGGACCATAGAGATGAAGACCCAGACCGAGCCGGTGGACGTGAGCATCCCGCTGTATGTTCTCATAGATTCAAATTCTGCATCTTCCTCCGAAATCGTTGCCGGAGCACTGCAGGATATGGACCGCGCCACCATTTTAGGCCGAAGAAGTTATGGGAAGGGCCTTGTCCAGTCCATCCGTCCCGTTGCATACAACGGCCAGCTGAAAGTCACTACCGCCAAATATTACACACCTTCCGGACGCTGTGTGCAGGCCATCGACTATGCCCATCGCAATGAAGACGGCAGTGTGGGGCATATTCCTGACTCTCTTACCCACGAATTCAGGACTGCATCCGGCAGGATTGTCCGGGACGGCGGAGGAATCACCCCTGATGTCGAACTGAAAGCCCCGACTTTTAGCCGTATTGTCTATGCTCTCGTGCTTTACGGGGTTACTGACAGATTCACCATGGAATATGTCCGCAATCATGAAACCATACCGGCAGTTGAGGATTTCTATCTTTCGGACAAGGATTTCGAGGATTTCGTGGCATTCGCGAAAGAACAGGAATTCGATTACCGCAGCAGTGCGAAGGCATTGTTCGACCAGATGAAGGAAGAAATGGAGAAAGACGGACTTGCCGGGGACGTGAAAGCGCAGCTGGATGCTGTCGAGCAGGCGTTGAAAATCGAAAAGGAGAATTTCATCCGGCTCAAGAAAGACGAGATAGTGCCTTTCATCGAGGAGGAAATCGTAGCCCGCTATTACTACCAGCGTGCCGCCGTAAAAGTCAGGCTCCGCTACGACGGAGAAGTCAAGGAAGCCCTTGCATATATTGATCGGCAATAATTTATAGGAGCTGACTCAAAAGTCTGGGCGACCGCAGGGAGTCGAAAGATCTGAATACTGATTCTGAAATCATGCCTCCGCCCAGACATAGATCTTGTCTCCACGGCGGAGTTTCTTTATGCCAGGCTTTTCGCTGCGGAGAGTGTCGCTGTCCGCCGAAAAGTCGATTGGCACGGAGCAGAAGACTCCTTTTCCGGCGCAAGGCACAGTCTTCAAATCCACTCTGATTTCAGAAACAACTGTCTCGACCACTCCGGTTGTGGCTCCTATGGCAAGTATGCGGTCCCCGACATTGAGCGTTGCCGACTCTATCAGTATTTCGGCCACTCCTATTTTGTCGAACCAGTTGGTGACTTTTCCGCTGTAGACTTTCTTGCGGGTAGAGCGGCTGCCATAGATTTCGCTCCATTCTCCTAAACGGGCACCCTGATAGTAGCCGTCCCAGAAACCCCTGTTGAAAACCTCCGACAGTTCCGCCTTGAGGGATGCAGCAAGTTCTGCGTCATATTTTCCGGCGCATACTGCATCGGCTGCCCTGCGGTAGCATGACGCCACTTTTTTTACATATTCCGCGCTTCGGGCCCTGCCTTCGATTTTGAACACTGTCACTCCGCTCCCTATGATCTTGTCCATGAACTCTATGGTGCACAAATCTTTGGGTGACATTATGTATTTGTTGTCCACAAGCAGCTGGCTGCCCGTTTCCAGGTCGGTCACTTCATAGCCCCTGCGGCAGATCTGATAGCAGGAACCACGGTTGGCGGATGCCCCGTATTCGTGCAGACTGAGATAGCATTTTCCCGAAATGGCCATACACAAAGCCCCGTGGGCGAACATTTCTATCTCCACAAGCCTGCCGGAAGGTCCGCATATGTTTTCCCTGACTATGGTCTCGTGTATTTCCCTGACCTGATGCAGATTTAACTCCCTCGCCAGCACCACCACGTCGGCGAATTGCGTGTAGAATCTCAACGCCTCCACGTTGGAAATGCTCAGTTGTGTGGAAATATGC
>CABQAB010000017.1 GCA_902461985.1 uncultured Bacteroidales bacterium
TGGGTAACAACCTTGCGGTCAGTGCTTGACGTGTTGTAGCGGCAGGCCTTCGTGACGCCGTAGGTCTCGGAGAAAGTGGCGTGGCAGTAGCGTCCGTTATACCTGACGTCACCCGTGCCCACAGACGCTACGTCTGCAGCCGGTATTTCATAATTCGTCAGCCATGTCGGAACTGAAACCGAAGCGGATTTCGTTGTGAAAGACTTCACATCGCCATAAAAGGTCGCTGTGGACGATGACTTGTCACCTGTTCCACAGACTGCCGCATACGCCTGGCAGTAGTAGGTCGTGCCCGGATTAAGTCCAGTGATGGAAGCGGAGATGCTTCCGCCTGAGAATGAGCCGGATATTGTTGAATTCAATGAGGATGCAGATGTGCCATATCTGAAGCCGGCTGTCTGCACCGTCCCCGTGACGCCATCATAAAAGCCGGACAGGGTTGCCCCTGTCTGGCTGATATTGCTTGCGTCTGCGGTTGTTATGTTCGCCGTGGGTTCTTGCCCTCCGTCGCCGCCGACGGATGAGCTTCATTTCTTAAACTTGACGACAATCTGAGAAGTTTTTCCAGTAGCACTTCCTACCTTCACTGTAAAGAAACCACCTTGTACATCTGTTCCAGACGTAGGATTCTGACTCGTGCCGTAATATGTAGTGAATGTACCGGCTGACGAATCCACCGTAACTGAAACGATAGTTCCGAGATCTGTTTTATTGTAAATGTATGCATTGTTTTTCTGCCATTGCATAACACCGCTCTGGAGCATCACCTGATTAGAGTACCATGTAACATCCAATGTAGAACCATCTGAGGCAACAGCTTGTGTCGTCTTATCATTATTGTTAGCAGCATAACTGGTACTATTAAATAAACCAGAAGCAATCGTAAGAGTATACTCCTTTTCCTGAGTTGTGCCGGTGGTTGTGCCTTCTGCTGAAACAGCGTCGGAATCCTTGAAATTAGTACCGTCGCCGATGGCTTTAACATAGAGAGTGTATGTAGTCCCGGAAGAAAGACCTTCCCAAGTGTAAGTGGCTTCAGTCTGAGTTGCCTCCCAGTTGCTTCCGCCGTCAAGACTTACCTGATAGCCACTTGCATTTGCAACAGCATCCCAAGTAAACGTGAGGCTGTTGTCAGCCTGAGCCGAACAAGTCAGATTTGCTGGCTTAGCAAGAGGTTCACGAGTGTCAGGTGCACCTCCCTGCTCCACAAAGAAACCGAAAGTTTGACCGCCGATATTTGTATTAGATGAGGTGTAACATCTCCAATCCTGATTGTTATAAACACCTATAAATCTCGCAGTTTTGGTATGTTTCAAATAGCCGCTTTCAAGAGTAAAAGTGTTATCAGTATTTGTCCCGACTCTTATACCGTTATTTGTAGCAGTACAATACAACCAGTTCGTTTTGCTCTCATCGGTGTAAAATATCTTATTTGAGCCATCTACTCCGACTACCCAGACAATATTATTTGACGGAGTTGCTGACAACTTGTCGCCATTAACACTAACAGCAGCAATACCAGGTGCTTTGGTAGTACCATTATCATTAGTCATAGCATAAGCTGTTCCACTTGTTCTGACTATGACAACTTTATCACCTGTGTTTAAATTCGCAAATGCAGTATTGATCCATTCAATCGTTCCTGCAGGTTTTGAACCGGTAGTTACCTTGTCCGCACAAACGCCGGCTTCGGAATCCGTGTGGGTTGCTGTATTTTCAGGCTTTGCGACTACGCTGATGGTATATTCCGTTTCGTATGCAAGATTTGTGAAAGTGTGAGATGGCTCTGTCACAGTCTCGCTCACGGCGTCACCAGTTGCCGGAGTAGCAGTCACGACATACGAACCCGCATTCTCTACGGCATCCCAGACGACTTCAATAGAATTTGCACTACCTTCCAAAAGGGCTGCCGCAATGTTGGAAGGAGCAGCAAGCTGCGTACGAGTGTCTTCGCCTGCCCAGACTTCGATGGAAGAGACCTGGAGCGCACCTCCGGAAACCCGCAGATAAGCTGTTTTCAGTCCTTTCCCTGTCAAATCGAATGTGTTTGCCCCCGAAACAGACGTGAGTGATATATCTTTTGTAATGCCGGCAGCACTGCTCTCAAGGCATATTGTACGGTTGCCAGTAGTGGTAGTGACAATTACCGTACGAATGTCATCCTTGAATGTAGGCAATTTGATATAGCTGTCGTTGACTGCGCTGAAATCTCTGAGCTGGATTCCGGTACCTTTGTATGCAAGACAATCCCAGATAGGTCCATCAGAACCGTTAGGTTTGACTGTAGTCAATGCATATTCATTCTTTCCACCAGCATCGACATAATCCGTAACAGTGAGTTTTGCATAAGTGAAATGCTGTCTTTCCACCCCTTCTATGCCGCTGAAATCAACTCCGAAAGAAGCTGCACGGCCTTGTTTGAACTCGATGTTGCTCGGCAGTGTGACAGTTCTCGTAAAATATTTGCTTGGAGTATAGACTTCCACTGTGAACGTCTCGCCAGCAGCCATAGAGAACGGCCAGCAGGTGAAATATGCCGTCATTCCGTTTGCCGCAATATTTTCTCCGTTGTACGCAAGTGCGATATTATCCTGTGCCGGATTAATCTCACCTGAGACTTCAGCTACGGTGATATCCTTGGTGAGATCCATGGCGTTACGGCCGGCAATCTTTTTGCCGTCCGCCTTGAAGGTCACTCTCGTTACGTTCTCAGTCGAATTCAGATTTTTGATTTGCATCTTGCCTATGGCAACCATACGAGCGAACTGCAGACTGAGTTCAGCAGGCCGCTCGGAAAGTCCTGTGACAGGTTTAGCCACGAGGATGTCCGATGAAGGTCCGAAACTCTGCGCTGTAGGGTATTGTGCCTGTCGCAAATCAATTTTTGCAGCAGAAGCGGAACTTCCCGATGTTTCTCCAGGTTTATATGCCGCCATATTCGGATATACTGCATAATAAGAATAAGGTGCTGTCCCGGAAGGAAGTGTGACTCCGAATTTCATCGTTGCACCGTTGTCAGTTGTTACGCCGTCTTCAGATTTTGCATAAGTCCCATTCTGCCATACCGCGAGCTTTTCTCCAGAAAGACTCCAGTTTACCTGACCGTTTTCTCCGAGTACGGTCTTGGTTTCGTCGTCAGCTCCTGCGACAATGGTCATGTGGACCGTGTCCGGAGTAGTGTTTTTGATTTCTTCTTTGACACAGGAAACGAGGAGAGCCGCCATTGAGGCAACCGCTCCGAAAAATTTGATAGTACTTTTCATGATTCAATTGCTTTAACGGTTAGAAATCTCCATAAGTGTCTTCTTCGACGACTTTTCCGGCCGCGCCTTCGTCGCCGTAGCTCGCGGCGAAGCCGACCTCAGTTGAGAACGCCTCCTCATGTACCAAAGGCGTCTCGTAAATTGATTTGTGTGTTTTCATAATTTATTGAAATTAAATAGGTTAACATCCCAAGCACCTATGCGATGCCCGGAAAACACACATGAAAACCATCGGTCTGTCCTGAAATGTTTCCTAAGATTTCAATAAGAATTACACACTACAAAACACGGGGTTACAGCACACAAAAGCCGAATCCCACCTACCATCAGAGGGCCGCCGTAAAACGGGCAACCGCACATTCCATTGAAATTGTAAAAGGCATCACTAACTAAATCGGTGCAAAGTTAGCAACTCCCCGCAAATCAACAAAATTATTCCGCCAATATTTTTGGATGAAACAGAAAACAAAAGAAGGCTGTCTGAAAATTCCGTCCATATTATTACACTTTGTCATTTCGACTAAGGCCGAAGGCCGCATGGAGAAATCTAAAACAGATCTCTCCACTCGCTCCGCTCGGTCGAGATGACAATTCCCCCGCAAAGTTAATCCTGTAATTTGGAAAAGATGAGTTTGAAGATTTGCGGTCAAAAATTTTGACCACAAATCTTCCCAAATAGGCTTTGGTGTGAATGAGAGATATAATAATCTCCGGCAGAATCAATCAAGATCCTGCCGGAGATTGCTTTGATCAGATACGTAATAAGATAGATAACAGATGTTACAGCGTACGCTTGATTTCGACTATCTGGTAGGCCTCCACTATGTCGCCGACTTTGATGTCGTTGTAGTTGGCGATGTTCAGACCGCAGTCCTGACCGCTGAGGACCTCCTTGACATCGTCCTTGAACCTCTTGAGCGAACCGAGCTCGCCGGTGTAGACCACGATGCCGTCCCTGATGACACGCACCTTGGCAGATTTGACCAGCTTGCCCTCCCGGACGATACATCCGGCGATGGTACCCACCTTGGAAATCCTGAAGGTCTCCATAACCTCGGCAGTAGCGGAAACCTCCTCTTTCTGCTCAGGCTCAAGCATACCCTCGATACCGCTCTTGAGTTCGTTGATACAGTCGTAGATGACCGAGTAGAGACGGATTTCGATTTCCTCCTTCTCCGCAAGCTTGCGGGCAGAAGGCACCGGACGCACCTGGAAACCGATGATAATGGCATCCGAAGCCGCCGCGAGCAGGATATCCGACTCGGAAATGGCACCCACAGCCTTGTGAATCACGTTCACGCGCACTTCCTCGGTGGAAAGTTTGATAATGGAGTCTGACAACGCCTCCACTGAACCGTCCACGTCACCTTTGACAATGACGTTGAGTTCCTTGAAGTTGCCGATTGCAATCCTGCGTCCGATTTCCTCGAGAGTCATGTGCTTCTGGGTCTTGATGCCCTGGATGCGGATAAGCTGTTCCCTCTTGTTGGCTATGTCCCTCGCCTCTTTCTCGTCCGCCATAATATTGAAGGTCTCTCCTGCAGTCGGCGCACCGTTGAGTCCGAGCACTGACACAGGGGTTGAAGGCCCTGCAACATCCACTTTCTGCCCCCTTTCGTTGAACATGGCTTTGATTCGTCCTGTGTAGCAGCCTGAAAGCATCACGTCACCGACCCTCATGGAACCGTTCTGGACGAGCACCGTAGCAAGATAGCCACGGCCTTTGTCGAGTGAAGACTCGATGACGGCTCCCGTAGCCCTGCGGTTCGGATTTGCCTTCAAGTCAAGCAAATCGGCTTCGAGAAGCACCTTGTCTAACAGAAGGTCCACATTGATACCCTTCTTCGCGGAGATTTCCTGGCACTGGTATTTTCCTCCCCAGTCCTCCACGAGTATGTTCATATTGGAGAGCTGCTCCCGGATTTTGTCCGGATTTGCTCCTGGCTTGTCTATTTTGTTGATTGCGAAGATCATAGGCACACCTGCAGCCTGTGCATGGCTGATTGCCTCGACGGTCTGCGGCATTATGGCGTCATCGGCGGCGATGATGATGATTGCAAGGTCGGTCATCTTCGC
This sequence comes from uncultured Bacteroidales bacterium, assembly GCA_902461985.1. Taxonomy (GTDB): domain Bacteria; phylum Bacteroidota; class Bacteroidia; order Bacteroidales; family UBA932; genus Cryptobacteroides. The sequence continues at coordinate 5,340 of CABQAB010000017.1, forward strand.
ACCGCGGGCACGCATGGCCGTGAAGGCCTCATGACCAGGGGTGTCGAGGAAAGTAATCCGGCGTCCGTCAGGAAGTTCCACATTATATGCACCGATATGCTGCGTGATACCTCCGGCCTCTCCGGCAATCACGTTAGCCTTTCGTATGTAGTCAAGAAGGGAGGTCTTTCCATGGTCCACATGTCCCATGACCGTAATCACAGGAGGTCTTGACACGAGATCGGCCTCTGTATCCACATCTTCTTCCGACTCAATCGCTTCCGTAAGATTGGCAGTCACGAACTCGACTTCATAGCCGAATTCTTCGGCCACGAGCACCAATGTCTCGGCATCTAATCTCTGGTTGATGGAAACCATAAGACCGAGGCTCATGCAGGCTGCTATGACCTTGGTTACCGGAGTGTTGTTCATGAGTGTAGCCAGATCGTTGACCGTCACGAACTCGGTGACCTTGAGCACTTTCTTCTCAAGAGCCATTTGCTCCATCTCCTCCTGCATCTTGTCGGCTATAGCCTCTCTCTTCTCCTTTCTCCTCTTCGCTCCGAAACTGCTCTTGGCCTTGTTCTCGTTCATACGGGCGTAGGTCTCCTTGATCTGCTTCTGGATTTCCTTCTGCATCTCTTCGGTTTCAGCCTCGGTCATTGCCGGACGGAATTTCTCCTTCGAGCGGTTGCGCCCGCCTTTTCCTCCATTGTCCTGACCACGTCTGCCGTCTCTGCCGCCATTCTGGCCGCCGTTCTGCAGACCGCCGTTCTGGCCGCCGTTGCGACGGTCCTTCCCGTTCTTGTCGTTCTTGTCCTTGCCTTTGCCCTGGTTCTGGGAATCTATCTTGGTGACATCCACTTTCTGGCCCTGTCCAGGTTTGATTCTCTCCCTCTTGCCTTTCTTCTTCGGTGTCTCGAAACGGCTGAGGTCAATCTTGCCAGTCACCTTCGGACCTGCGAGTCGCTCCACTTCGATAACAGCCTCCTGAGGCTCCCGTCTCCGGACTTCCGCTTCCGGCTTCTCAGCCGGAACTTCTGCGGCTTTCTCCGGCTTGCTGTTCCCGGCAGGCTCCCGCCGCTCCGGTTCAGGCTGGCTGACAGCTTTCTCCACTGCAGGTCCAGCCTCAACAGTTTCAACCTCTGACGCCTTCTCCCCGGCCACAACTTTCTCCGGCACGGATTCAGGTGCGGTCCTTGTTTCGAGACCCGCCTCGGTTTCGTGACCGGACTTGGTTTCGAGTCCGGACTTTACGGCCCCGGTTTCAGATTTCACCTCCGCCACCGGCTCTACTACAACGGCAGCGGCGGCAACGGGTTCCTCCTTCACGGCAGCTTCCTCTGCCATAGTCTTATCAACGGTAACGGTTTCAGGTTTCGCCTCGACAGCCGGCACAGGCTCGACAGCCTTTTCCACAACGGCTTCAGGCTCTGAAACAGGCTCAGCTTTAACGGCGGGCTTTTCCGATTGCGGGTTGATGACATTTGTCTTGATGATGACTTCCTTGTCGGAAGGTTCTTCTTCATCAGACGGGGAATTCTTCTTCTTTGAACTGTCAATCATCTCCTTGAGCTTGGTGGCCACCTTCTCCGAATCCTGCTTTACAGCCTGGTCGCTTCCGAACTTGGCGGTAACCGCCGGAAGATATTCGTCAGAAACCTTTGCATTGGGATCATGCGAAGCGATGCCGGCACCTTTCTCATTGAGGAAATCAATGAGAGTACCCAGACCGATGTTGAACTGTCTTGTAATTTTACTTAATCTGATTTCTGCCATATATAAAACTTGCCTGTTATATTATATCAAAATGATTCCCGAGAGTCTAACGATTCGCACGGGCCGGTCCCGGCCCTTTCACAGAGCCTATTCGAACTCTGCGCTGAGAATCCTGCGGATGTCCTCCACTGTCTCGTCTTCAAGGTCTGCCCTGCGTGCAAGTTCCTCGGCGTCGATAGCCAGCACACTCTTCGCAGTGTCGCATCCTATGGATTTGAGCTTGTCGATAATCCAGCGGTCGATTTCGTTGTCGAATTCGTCGAGAAGCACGTCCTCTTCCTCCATCTCCTCGTTCTCCGCCTTCGGAGTCTCCCTCCAGACTTCGATTTCACGGTCTACGAGCATGCCGGCGAGCTTGATGTTCACACCGCCGCGGCCGATACCCTTGGTGACCTCCTCCGGAAGCATATATACTTTCAGCTTGCCGTCCTCGCCTGTGACGATAGATGAAATCTTAGCCGGACTCAATGCCCTGGTAATCATCAGCTGGGTGTTGGATGTCCACTGGATGACATCTATGTTCTCGTTGCGGAGTTCCCTGACGATGCCGATGATGCGGGCTCCCTTGACGCCGATGCAGGCTCCGATAGGGTCTATCCTGTCGTCATAGGATTCCACAGCGACCTTGGCCCTCTGGCCCGGGATGCGCACAACTTTCTTGATTGTGATGAGGCCGTCATAGATTTCCGGAACCTCAGTTTCGAAAAGCTTTGCAAGGAATTCGTTGGTGATGCGGGAAAGGGTGATGATAGGAGTGGTGTTCCTCATCTCCACAGACTTGATTATGGCCTTCACGGTGTCGCCTTTCTTGAAATGCTCGCCAGGAATCTGCTCGGGCTTAGGCAGACGGAGTTCGTTGCCGTCCTCGTCGAGAATGATGACCTCCTTGGACCATGGCTGATGCACCTCGCCCACAAAGAGAGTCCCGACCATATCCTTATACTTATTATAAAGGTTGGCCTTCTCCAAGTCCATAATCCTGCCCTGGAGATTCTGGCGGATGTTGAGAATACCCCTGCGTCCGAAATCCTTCATTTCGATTCTCTTGGCGAAGGTCTCCCCGATTTCGTAATCGTCTCCGTCGGCATTGACCTCTTCGAGAGAAATCTGCGTGTTAGGATCCTCAACCGTCTCCACAACTTCCCTGTTCCAGTAGATTTCGCAGTCGCCCTTGTCGATGTTGATGATGACGTCGAAATTGTCCGCGCTGCCGTAAACCTTTGCAATCTGGGTCCTGAAGACATCTTCCAGAACGCCCATCATCGTCGGGCGGTCGATGTTCTTCTGGCTCTTGAATTCCGCAAAAGCGTCCTTAAGTTCGATCTTTTCCATTTTTATAGTTTTATATTTTATTGTCAATATCCTTATGCCCGGAAACCGGATTCCCTGAATGTCCGGAAACCGGATTCCCTAAAACTCGATATGCGGCTTCACCGAAGTCACGGCATCCATAGGGAAAGTCTCGGTCACCGTGACCGTTTCCTTTTTCCTGCTCCCCTCAACCTTCTGCACCGTCCTGTGCTCGAGGGTCACCGAGTTTTCGTCCGCAGCCCTCAACACGGCCCGGAAGCGGCGTCCGCCCTTGAGTGAGACCTCCACTTCGCTGTCCACGGCCTTGAGGTACTGGCGCAGCACTTTGAATGGCTGGTCGAGACCCGCCGAAGTGACAGTGAGCGAATAGTCCTCCTTCTCCCGGTCGAAGAGTTCCTCGAATCGGCGGCTGATCTCCACGCAGTCATCCAGGACCACCGTCGAACGCTCAGACTCGACTGTGATGGTTATATCATTGTCCGCGGACAGTTTCACGTCCACTATAAAGCAATCGCGTGCAACGACTGCCGCCTCTATTGCATCTTTTATGACCGTAACGTTCATGGTAACTTCTTTTTTGGCTTTTGGGCACAAAATAAGGGGACAAGCCGTCCCCTTCATTCTCACGGCGCAAAGGTATTAAAAAAGTCTTACCTTTGCAAATTATTTGACACGCAAATTCAGATACAAACGGAAAACTGATATGGAACTGACAGCAGGGCAAATTGCTGAAATACTCAAGGGGGATGTGGAAGGCGACGCAGACGCAAAAGTGACGGCCTTTGCAAGAATCGAAAACGGGAAGCCGGGAAGCATATCTTTCTATGCCAATCCCAAATACGAAAAATATGTCTACGCAAGCAAAGCGGCCGTAATAATCGCCAACCGCAGTTTCGTGCCTAAGGAGAACGTGGCCGCAACATTGGTAAGAGTGGATGACGCCTATGCGGCCGTAGCCTCGCTTTTAGAATATGTGACGGCCCAGAAAAAGGCATACAGACGCCACAGGGGACTTCTGTGCAGAGTACGGATGTCCTCCAAAATAGGAAAAAAGGTATATATAGGCGACTTTGCATATATAGGCAGAAAAGCGAAAATAGGTGACTGCACGAAAATCTATGAACATGTATATATAGGTGACGGCGTCGAAATCGGAAGCAGGTGCATCATCTATCCCGGGGCGAGGATCTATCCAGGGATGAAAATCGGAGACAACGTGATTATCCATGCCAATGCAGTAATCGGGGCGGACGGATTCGGATTCGCGCCTTTAGAGGACGGCAGCTACCGCAAGATCCAGCATACGGGCAACGTAATCATAGGAAATGACGTGGAAATAGGGGCCAACACCTGCATAGACAAATCCCAGATAGGTTCCACCGTCATCTGCGACGGCGTCAAGATAGACAATCTATGCCAGCTCGGACACAATGTGGAGGTCGGGAAGAATACCGTGATGAGTGCGATGACAGGCATCGCGGGTTCCACGAAAGTTGGTGAGCACTGCATATTCGCAGGGCAGGTCGGAATAGCCAACGGACTCAGGATTGCAAGCAACACGAAAATCGGAGCGCAGAGCGGCGTAATGAGCAACGTAAATGAAGAAGGGACTGCGCTGTTCGGAACTCCTGCACTCAAACACCGGGAATTCCTGAGAGCCTATGCGGTTTTCCGCAATAACGGACGACAGAACAAATAGTTACAGTTTTAGCGAAAAATATGCGGAAAAATCACTACCTTTGTCGCCCTTTATGTGCAATGCCGAAAATTTCGGTGAAGAAATGACCGGGAAAACTATTATGACTTATCAGACTACTTTAAAAAGAGAATACAACTTCAGAGGAAAAGGGCTTCACAGCGGCAAGGTTGCAAACATGACCTTGAAACCGGCCTGTGCAGACAGCGGAATACGGTTCATCCGGACGGACATAGGCCCGGATGCTGTCGTTGAAGCACTCGCCACCAATGTTTCTTCTACCGAAAGAAGCACTACGCTCAGCCAGGGCAGCGCAAGCATCACGACTATCGAGCATCTGCTCTCGGCCCTCACCGGATTAGGAGTGGACAATGCCACCATAGAAATCGACAACGTGGAGGCCCCTATTTTAGACGGAAGCGCAAGGCCTTACGTAGAGGCAATCACCGCCGACGGTCTGGAAACTTTAGATGTCCCGAGGAAATATATAGAACTTGACCATGTCATCGAGTGGAAGAACCCCGATACCGGGGCATATCTCAGGATTGAGCCGTCCGACACTCCGGAAATCAACGTCGAAATAGATTTCAATTCAAAGGTAATCGGCATACAGAAAGCACGGTGGACTCCGGACATGGACTACGCCAGTGAGATTTCCCCCTGCAGGACTTTCTGTTTCTTCCATGAAATCGAATATCTGCTCGCCCACAACCTCATCAAAGGCGGAGACATCGACAACGCCCTTGTAATCGTGGAGCATCCTGTGCCGGAAGAACGGATTCTGCATCTCGGAGAACTCATCGGGAAACCGGGACTGAAGGTGCGCAACGGTTATCTCTGTGAATCCCTCCATTTCAAGAACGAGTGTGCCAGGCACAAGCTGCTGGACCTCATAGGTGACCTCAGACTTACCGGAGGATTCCTCAAGGCCAAGGTAACAGCCTACAAATCAGGACATTCAATCAACACGAAAGTGGCCCGCATGGTCTGCGAGGCGATTTCATCCAAATAACTGAATCTTATGAACGCGAAAATCCATCCACTTGCCTGCGTCCATCCGAATGCGAAACTCGGAGATAACGTGGAAGTAGGCCCGTACGCATACATCGACGAATTTGTTGAAATAGGCGACAACTGCAAGATTCTTCCACACGCCACCATTTTCAATTACGTGAAAATCGGACATGACTGCAGCATATTCCCGGGAGCTGTGGTAGGAGCTATACCTCAGGACCTCAAATTCGACGGGGAAATCACTTATGTGGAACTCGGGGACTATGTGACAGTCCGCGAGTGCGCCACAATCAACAGGGGCACGAAGGCGAGCGGCAAGGGTGTCACCAAGGTCGGAAGCCACACACTGCTCATGTCCTACACCCATGTGGCGCATGACTGCCGCGTCGGGGAGCACTGCATACTCGTCAGCTATGTGGGCATAGCAGGAGAGACCGATGTGGATGACTGGGCAATACTCGGAGGCAGCACCGTAGCCCACCAGTTCTCCAAAATCGGCAAGCACGCCATGGTCGGCGGAGGCTCCAAGATAAACAAGGACATCCCTCCTTACGTCCTCTGCGGACGCGAACCTCTCACCTACGCCGGAGTCAATCTTGTCGGCCTGCGCAGAAGAGGCTTCACTTCTGACCAGATACGCAACATCAAGGACATCTACGACATAATCTACAATTCCGGAATGAACGTAAGCGACGCTTTGGAGAAAATTGAGATAGGTTTCCCTGACTGCGAAGAGAAACAGACCATCGTAGATTTCATACGCCATTCCTCAAGAGGAATCATCAAAGGTCCTTCCAACTCAGCGAAGGGAGAGGAATAAGAGTTTCCGTAAAAGCGGAGAACCGGAGATGATACTTCTGTCCACGGCATATTTCCCTCCGATAGAATATATCGCAGCCATAGCTGCCGAATACGGCTTCGTCCCGGGCTCATCCGGAACGAAGCCTTCTGTTGTATGCATAGAAGCCTGCGAGCACTATGTAAAACAGTCCTGGAGAAACAGATGCCGCATACTTGCGGGAGACGGCCCCCAGAACCTCAATTTCCCGGTAGTCCACGAAGATTTCGGCAAACCCGTTTCTCAGATGCGCATCGACTGGAGCACAGACTGGCTCACAAGACACGAGAGAGCCATAGTCTCGGCTTACGGGACTTCCCCGTACTTCGAATATTACAGGGACGAACTTTTCGACATCCTCGAAACGCGGCAGGAGAATCTTCTGGATTTCAACTACGCCATTCTGCGCTTTCTTCTGCGCAAGACTGGAATCGAGGCGGAGTTGAGATTCACGGAAGAATACAGGCGTCCGGCCGAGGCGGCAGACAATATGACTGACGCCATGCTGCCGACCGGCACAGCGGCTTTTTCAGGCGACGGGAGTGCAGACGGCATCTGCGACCTGCGCGAAGTCATTCATCCGAAACGTCCGAACTCCATCCTGAAGGATTTAGGACTCGACGGGAAACCGTACTGGCAGGTGTTCTCAGACAGATTCGGATTCGTTCCCGGGCTTTCGGTCATTGACCTGCTGTTCAATGAAGGTCCAGACTCCATCCTGTGGCTAAAAAAACTCTGAGCCGCCTAATCCCTGCCTGCTTTACTGCGGATTACCGCTCCCCTGCCATGACGGCCATAAGCGAATCAGCCTGCATCCTGGCAGCGTCGAACTCCCTGCGGAACTCGGCCTTCAGAGGCTCGGCCGGAGGCGACTGCATAGTCAGCGGATTGATTGGAGAACCGTTTTTCCACACCCTGAAATCCAGATGAGGCCCGGTACAGCGGCCAGTTGCACCTACATATCCTATGGTCTGGCCCTGGCGGACCCGCGCACCGGCCCTGATTCCGGATGCATAGCGGCTCAGATGCAGGTACGCTGTGGTGTAGACACTGTTGTGACGGATTTTCACCGTGTTTCCTCCGGCACCTTTGTACCCTGCTTCAACCACCGTTCCGTCCCCGATGCTCACCACCGGAGTTCCAGTCGGAGCCGCATAATCCACACCGGTATGAGGCTGCACCCTGCGGGTGACTGGATGCTTTCTTGAATACGAAAATCCTGAACTTATGCGGCTGAAGTGCAGAGGGGCTTTCAGAAACGCCTTCCTCATGCTCTCGCCCTTCTCATTCCAGTAGATATTGCCTCCGTCCTTCTGGTTGAACATATAGCAGGAAAGAGTGTCCGCTCCCCTTATGAAGCGGGCGGTGCGGATAGTGTCCACAGACACGACCTCCCCTTCCACACTGCTCTGGTCATATACAGCCTCGAAACGGTCTCCTCTCTGCAGCCCGAAGAAATCCACGGTCCAGGCATACAGGTCAGACAATGCCAGAATCATCGCCGGGGCGACTCCAGCATTCTGCATATCCACCCAGAGAGAGGATTCGATTGTGACATCGGCATATTTCCGCTCCGTCACTACTTCCTTGGCGGCCGTCCATGCTCCATACGGCTCCGAGCACTTGAAGACAACTGAATTTATCCTGTCCTTTTCATAGACTACATAGTGCAGGGAGAGCGAATCATCCCGGAAGGCCACACAGGTCCTGCCGCTGCGCAACTGCCTTGCAGGGAACACAGAATCCGCAGCCTGCACTATATCGTAGCTCCGTTTCCCGTCCACGCCCAGACCGGCAAACAGGGACGAGAGAGTGGCTCCGCTCCGGACCGTGAAAGTGTCGGCGGAAAATGCCGAGCAGTCGAAACCCAAGGGATGCACCGGAGTCTCCTCCTCCGGCGTTCCGTTTTCCTTTACGTCATTGCGGCAGGAGACCGCGAAGAAGAGGGCAAAAATGCCACCCAATATGATAGAACGGTGATTTATGTTCATTGTGATTCTTTTTGTCAAACTTGCCGGATGCAAACATACGAAAAAAGTCAGAAAACCAGTGGAAAAAAATGGAACATAATGGAACAAAATGGAAAAGATTTTCTACCTTTGCGGAACGTAGCGTAATCAAGGAAAGAAAACAACTATGGCATCTTTTATCGGACAATACGAGGCAAAACTCGACGACAAGGGCAGGCTGGTGTTCCCGGCCGCCTTCAAGGCCGTTCTGCCTGCCGGTGAAGAGCCGAGATTGGTCATCAAGAAGAACATTTTCGAAGATTGTCTTGAAATGTTCACCGGTAAAGAATGGGAGCGTCAGTCTGAAGAATTGAAGTCCAAACTCAATTTCCTCAACAAGGAACACGCTGCGTTCTGGAGAAAGTATATGCGCGACTGCGCGGAAGTCGTCTTAGATGCCCGCATAGGCCGCTTTGCAGTTCCCAGAAATCTTCTTGAGAGAATCGGTGTAACAAAGGAAGTGGTGTTCTCTGGCAATGACTACAAAATCGAACTCTGGGCGAAAGAGAATTTCGCAGGTTCGGAGATTTCAGATGAAGAATATCTCAAGATAGCTGGGGCACTGTCCGAAAGAGGATAGGAGGCGCGGGGATGTCAGAATATCACAACCCTGTCATGCTC
>CABQAB010000018.1 GCA_902461985.1 uncultured Bacteroidales bacterium
GGTCCTCTAATTGAATTTGTTATGAATAGAATTAAAAAAGGTGACACCGTTTATGTGAATGCCGGTAACGACAAAGGCAAGACCGGCAAGGTGCTCGAAGTGATCACGGCAAAGAACCGTGCCATCGTAGAGGGCGTCAACTTGGTTTCAAAACACACCAAACCAAATGCAAAGAATCCTCAGGGAGGAATCGTTAAACAGGAAGCGGGAATCCATATTTCCAACCTTCAGCTGATTGACCCTGTAAAGGGCGGTCCAACAAGAGTCGGCTTCAAGATCAAGGAGGACGGCAAGAAGGTCAGAGTTTCCAAAAAATCAGGTGAGGAGATTAAGTAATGGCAAAGAAACAGGCAGCTGCACCGGCAGCACAGACAACTCCTGCAGGATATGTACCTGCACTTAAGAAACTCTATAAGGAAGAAATCGTAGCGAAACTTCAGAAGCAGTTCGGATACTCTTCAGTCATGCAGGTTCCGAAACTTGAGAAAATTACCATCAATGAGGGTATCGGTGCCGCAACAGGTGACAAGAATCTCATTGACGTGGCTCAGAAGGAACTCACAGCCATCACTGGCCAGAAAGCAGTCGTTACCGCTTCCAGAAAGGATATTTCCAACTTCAAGCTCCGTAAGGGCATGTCAATAGGAACGAAGGTCACCCTCCGCGACGTGAAGATGTATGAGTTCCTTGAGAGACTCATCCGTATCTCTCTTCCGCGTATCCGTGACTTCAACGGAATTTCCGAGAAGATGGACGGCAAGGGCAACTACACTCTCGGCATCAAGGAGCAGATTATATTCCCTGAAATCGACATCGACAAGATTTCGAAGATTCTCGGAATGGAAATCACTTTCGTAACCACGGCCAAGACTGACGAAGAGGCTTACGCGCTTCTTTCCGCATTCGGTCTGCCTTTCAAGAAAAACAAATAAACATTTTGACAATATGGCAAAAGAATCAATGAAAGCCCGCGAAGTGAAACGCGCGAAATTGGTTGCTAAGTACGCCGAGAAGAGAAAGGCACTCAAAGAGGCTGGTGACTGGGCTGCTCTTGACAAGCTCCCGAAGAACTCAAGCCCATGCCGTATGCATAACCGCTGCTCTCTCACCGGAAGACCGAAAGGTTATATGAGGATGTTCGGCATCAGCCGTATCCAGTTCCGTGAAATGGCGAGCAAGGGCCTCATCCCGGGCGTCAGGAAGGCAAGCTGGTAAGACTTTATCATTACATTATATTATTAACAATCGGATATCGGGCGTCAGCTGACGTCGCAATCCACAAAAAAGGATTAAAAAATGACTGATCCAATTGCAGATTATCTTACAAGGGTCCGCAATGCCTATGCAGTAGGCAAGAAGATTGTCGAGGTTCCGTCTTCCAAGATGAAACTCGCAATCACGAAGATCCTTTGCGAGAAAGGTTACATCCTCAGCTACAAGGTAGTTGAAGGAACTCCTTTCAACACTATCAAAATCGCTCTGAAGTATCATCCTCAGACCAGGACCGCAGCAATCAAATGCATTGAGCGTGTTTCAAAACCGGGTCTCAGAAGGTACACGGACGTAGAGAACCTTCCGCGTGTTCTCAACGGACTCGGAATCGCGATTATCTCTTCTTCAAAGGGTATAATCACTGACAAGGAGGCCAAGGAACTGAATGTCGGAGGCGAGGTTCTGTGCTATGTTTATTAATCTAAAAACTATCGAATAATGTCAAGAATTGGTAAATTGCCTGTACACCTTCCAGCCGGAGTGACTGTTGAAGTCGCTGCCGGAAACGTGGTCAAGGTTAAAGGACCTCTCGGACAGCTGAGCCAGAAGGTGGATTCTGCCATCACTGTCACCGTTGAGGACAATGTCGTTAAATTGACTCGTCCGACTGATCTCCCGCGCCACCGCTCTCTCCACGGTCTTTACCGTGCACTCATCCACAACATGGTTGTAGGTGTGTCTGAGGGTTATACTGTCAAGCAGGAACTCGTCGGAGTCGGTTACCGTGTAGACGTAGCAGGACAGATGCTTGTTTTCGCTCTCGGTTTCTCACATGAAATTCACATGATGCTTCCTGCCGAAATCAAGGCAGAGGCTGAACCTGTAAAGAAAGGTGCCAATCCGGTGCTCGTTCTCAAGAGCTGTGACAAGCAGCTTCTCGGAGAGGTCGCTGCGAAGATCCGCTCATTCCGCAAGCCGGAACCGTACAAGGGTAAGGGTATCAAGTTCGTAGGTGAGCAGCTCCGTCGCAAGGCAGGTAAGTCAGCAGGCGCTAAATAATGGAGGACTAAGTTATGGCATTGAATAAAATTGAAAGAAGAAAAAGAATTCACTACCGTATCCGCAAGGTCGTCAATGGTACTGCTGAAAGACCGCGTCTGGTTGTGTTCAGAAGCAACAAGCAGATCTATGCGCAGGTTATAGATGACATCAAGGGTGTTACTCTCGCCGCTGCTGCATCCAACGACAAGGAGCTTGTCGTAGACTGCAAAGGCAAGACAGGAATTGAGGCTGCTGCACTCGTGGGCAAGAAACTTGCCGAGCGTGCGCTCGCCAAAGGCATCACCACTGTCTCATTCGACCGCGGAGGCTACCTTTATCACGGTAGAGTTAAAAGTTTGGCAGATGGCGCGCGTGAAGGCGGCCTCGTATTCTAAAAGTAAAGACTATGGCAAATACAAATGTTAAGAAAGTAAAGACATCTGACCTTGAGCTCAAGGACAGACTTGTTGCCATCCAGAGAGTAACCAAGGTTACCAAGGGTGGTCGTCACTTCAGCTTTGCAGCCATTGTTGTAGTTGGTGACGAGAACGGCGTTGTAGGTTATGGTCTTGGCAAAGCCAACGAGGTTACCACTGCAATCTCAAAGGGAGTGGAAGATGCAAAGAAGAACCTTGTCAAGGTTCCTGTCCTCAACCACACTATCCCTCATGAGCAGGAGGCTAAGTTCGGCGGTGCGCGTGTGTTCATGAAGCCTGCGGCTCCGGGTACCGGAGTGAAGGCCGGCGGTGCTATGCGTGTCGTTTTCGATTCAGTGGGAGTACACAATGTGCTTGCTAAATCAAAAGGCTCATCAAACCCTCACAACCTTGTGAAAGCTACTGTCGCAGCTCTTACCGAGATGCGTGACGCTTACACCATTGCAGGTCTCCGCGGTATTCCGATGAGTAGAGTATTTAAAGGTTAAGGAGGCTCGAATTATGGCAAAAGTTAAAATCACCCAGATCAAGAGCAGAAGTGGTGCTACCAAGAGGCAGATTGCAAATCTTGCTTCTCTCGGAATCCACAGAATCCACCAGAGCGTAGAAATAGAGCTCAATCCCGTAAACAAGGGAATGCTTGACAAAGTTCTCCATCTGGTAACCGTCGAAGAAGTTAAATAAGGAGGGACAGAACTATGAAATTGAATAATTTGACACCTGCAGCAGGTTCCAGAGGCAGGGAGAAAAGAATCGGTCGTGGTGAGGGTTCCGGTCACGGCGGCACGTCCACCCGTGGTCACAAAGGAGCTCAGGCCCGTTCCGGTTACTCACGCAAGACTGGATTTGAAGGCGGTCAGATGCCTATTCAGAGACGTCTTCCGAAATTCGGATTCAACAATCCTAACCGTGTTGAGTACAAGGCTATCAATATTGACGTAATCGAGGCAATCGCAACTGCGAACAATATCAGTGAAATCAATCTTGATACTCTCATCGCTGCCGGATACGCAGGAAGAAACGACCTCGTGAAGATTCTCGGAAACGGCAGTCTCACCAAGGCTGTTGAAGTGACAGCTAATGCATTTTCCAAAACTGCCGCAGCCAAAATCGAGGCAGCAGGCGGAAAAGTTAATACAATCGAATAATGAAGAAGTTCATTCAGACAATCAAGAATATCTTCAAGATTGAGGAGCTCAGGAAAAGGATAGGTTACACTCTCCTTCTCCTGCTTGTCTATCGCCTCGGCAGCTTTATCGTGCTGCCGGGCATTGACGGTTCCCAGCTCGCCCAAATGAAGGAGTTCTCTCAGGAAGGTCTTGTAGGCCTCCTCGACATGTTCTCAGGCGGTGCGTTCGGAAACGCCTCAATCTTTGCGCTGGGCGTGATGCCGTACATCTCGGCGTCCATCGTTATCCAGCTTCTTGGTGTTTTCGTCCCTTACTTCCGCAAACTGCAGTTGGAGGGCGAAAGCGGACGCAGGAAGATGAATCAGTACACCAGGTATCTGACCATCCTGATTCTATGTATCCAGGGTCCTGCCTACATGGCTGCTTTGCACCAGCAGATTCCTGCGAGTGCATTTGTAGCCGTAAACCAGCTCGGCTGGTCGAACTTCTGGTTCAATCTCGTTTCCACTCTCATCCTCATCGGCGGTACGATGTTCGTGATGTGGCTTGGAGAAAGGATTACTGACCGCGGAATCGGCAACGGTGTGTCCCTCATCATCATGGTGGGTATCATCGCCCGTCTTCCTTTCGCGCTCGCAGCTGAAGTCACCGCAAAACTCAGCACGTCTGTAGGTGGTGCGGTCCTTCTCATTTTCGAGCTGGTCGTTCTCTTCTTCGTGTTCATCGCGGCTATCGCTCTTGTCCAGGCTGTCAGGAAAGTTCCTGTTCAGTATGCGAAGAGGGTTGTCGGAAACAAACAGTACGGCGGCGTACGCCAGTATATACCTATGAAGATCAACGCAGCCGGTGTGATGCCTATCATCTTCGCCCAGGCTCTTATGCTCTTCCCGCTCATTTTCTCAAGGTTCGATGCAACCAGAGGACTTGCAGCTGCGTTCAACGACTACACAGGAGTATGGTATAATCTGGTCTTCGCGATTCTCGTCATTCTTTTCACATATTTCTACACTGCAGTCACGGTCAATCCGACCATGATGGCGGAGGATATGCGCAAGAACGGCGGATTCATCCCGGGAGTCAAGCCGGGCAAGAAAACCGTTGAGTATCTCGATGCAGTAATGTCTCGCGTTACTCTTCCGGGTTCAATTTTCCTTGCCTTGATTTCAATTCTCCCGGCTTTGGCAATCTTGCTCGGAGTCAACAACAGGTTCGCAAGTTTCTACGGCGGTACATCGCTCCTGATTCTTGTCGGAGTTGTCCTTGATACTCTCCAGCAGATTGAAAGCTATCTTTTGATGCGTCATTATGACGGATTGATGAAGACCGGTCGTCTGAAAGGGCGTTCAGGTATGTAATCTCAATACAGAAGGAAGAAGATGGTAGCACCGAAAACAGAAGAGGCAATAGAACTGATGCGCGAGAACGGAATACTCGTTTCCCGCACATTGGCCGAAGTCGGAAAGATCGTCGCCCCCGGAGTCACGACTCTTGAGTTGAACAGGGTGGCGGAGACTTTCATCAGAGACCACGGCGCAGTTCCGAGTTTCCTCGGATATGACGGTTTCCCCGCAGCTTTGTGTATGTCTGTAAATGATGTCGTAGTACACGGATTCCCGTCCGGTTACGTCCTCAAGGAGGGTGACATCGTTTCAGTGGACTGCGGTACCTACTACAAGGGATATAACGGCGACTCTGCATACACTTTCCCTGTCGGGGAAGTGGATGCGGAGACTGCCAGACTCCTTGAGGTCACCAAGGCATCGCTCTACAAGGGAATCGCAGAGGCTGTAGACGGGGCTCGCATAGGCGACATCGGACACGCGGTACAGTCGTATGCCGAATCATTCGGATTCTCCGTTGTCCGTGAGCTGGAAGGCCACGGTATCGGAACAAGGATGCACGAATCCCCGGGAGTTCCCAATTACGGGAGAAGGGGTCAGGGCCCCAAGCTCCGCAACGGAATGACGATTTGCATAGAACCTATGATCAATGCCGGAACCAAAAGTGTGTATTTGGACAAGAACGGCTGGGCTGTGCATACAGCAGATCATAAGAACTCCGCACATTTCGAGCTTACGGTTGTTGTCAGAAAGGGCCATGCTGAACAGCTGTCTACTTTCGACTACATTGAGAAACGGATTTTGTAAATTTTAATGTGATATTTTATGCCGAAACAATCAGCAATTGAACAGGAAGGCGTTATCATCGAGACTCTGCCAAATGCTATGTTCAAGGTCGAGCTTGAGAACGGTCACGTCATCATCGCCCACATCTCCGGAAAGATGAGGATGAACTACATAAAGATTCTGCCCGGAGACAAGGTGAGAGTTGAAATGTCACCTTATGATTTGTCAAAAGGAAGAATTTCTTTCAGATATAAATAAAAGCATTAGTTATGAAAGTAAAAACATCCATAAAGAAGCGCAGCGAGGACTGCAAAATCGTAAAGCGTAAAGGCCGTCTTTACGTGATTTGCAAGAAGAACCCGAAGTTCAAGATGCGCCAGGGATAATCACTGATTTGTTAACAATTTAAGTTTAGAATAATTATGGCAAGAATAGCCGGTGTTGATTTACCTAACAACAAAAGGGGAGAGATAGGTCTGACCTATATCTTCGGAATCGGCCGAAGCTCAGCAAGAAAAATCCTTTCTGACTTGGACATCGATTATAACATCAAGTGCGGTGACTGGAACGATGAGCAGATCGCTGGCATCCGTAGCGTAATCGCCAATGAGTACAAAATCGAAGGAGAACTCCGTTCAACCATCCAGATGAATATCAAACGTCTCATGGATATCGGTTGCTACAGAGGAATCCGTCACCGTATCGGTCTCCCTGTGCGTGGACAGAGTACCAAGAACAACGCCCGTACGAGAAAGGGTAAGAAGAAAACTGTTGCAAACAAGAAGAAGGCAACCAAATAGTCGATGAATTATGGCAAAGAAAACAACAACAACAAAAAAGAGAGTTGTCAAGGTTGAAGCTTGTGGCGAAGCCCATATTTCATCAACCTTCAACAATGTTATCATCTCTCTGACCAACAGCCAGGGTCAGGTGATCAGCTGGTCATCTGCAGGTAAGAGCGGATTCAGAGGTTCCAAGAAAAACACTCCTTATGCAGCCCAGGTTGCAGCCGAGGACTGTGCAAAGACAGCTTACGATCTCGGACTCCGCAAGGTCAAGGCTTACGTGAAGGGACCTGGCGCAGGCAGGGAGTCTGCGATCAGGACTATCCATGGTGCAGGAATCGAAGTGACTGAAATCATTGACGTCACTCCTATGCCGCACAACGGATGCCGACCTAAGGGCCATCGTAAAGTTTGATTTCACTTAGTTTACAATCTAAAGAAGAATTACTATGGCAAGATATATTGGACCAAGTACCAAAATTGCGCGTAAATTCGGCGAGTCTATCTACGGAACTGACAAGGATTTCGAGAAGAGGAACTACCCTCCGGGAGAGCACGGACTTGCAAGCAAGCGTAAAAAGAAATCTGAGTACGGTACTCAGTTGAAAGAAAAGCAGAAAGTTAAATACACTTACGGAGTTCTCGAAAGACAGTTCCGCAACCTCTATGAGAAGGCCTCAAGAATGAAGGGACAGAAGGGTGAGAACCTTATCATCCTCCTTGAGTCACGTCTTGACAACATCGTGTACCGTCTCGGTATAGCTCCTACAAGAGCAGCGGCAAGACAGCTCGTTTCCCACTGCCACATCAAACTTAACGGTTCGGTCTGCAACATCCCGTCAGCTATCGTAAAGCCTGGTGATGTCGTTTCAGTGAGGGAGCGGTCAAGAAGCCTTGAAGTCATAACTGCGAGCGTAGCTTCTGCGTCAAGATATTCATGGCTTGAGTTCGACGCGAAGAATCTCACGGGCAAATACCTCAACCTTCCTGTACGCGAGGAGATTCCTGAGACAATCAACGAGCAGCTCATCGTCGAGTTGTACTCCAAGTAACAATTAAACACCAGAAGCAATATGGCAATCTTAGCATTTCAGAAACCGGACAAGGTGATTATGCTTGAAGGTACCGATACTGTCGGTCGCTTTGAGTTCAGGCCTTTGGAGCCTGGCTACGGACAGACAATCGGTAACGCCCTCAGGCGTATCCTCCTGTCTTCATTAGAGGGTTTCGCTATCAACTCAATCAAAATCTCAGGCGTTGACCAGGAATTTGCAACGATCCCGGGAGTCGTTGAGGGAATGCAGGACATCATTCTGAATCTTAAGCAGGTGCGCTTCAAGAGGATGGTTGAGACTGTCGATTCCGAAGTGGCGAACATAGTTGTCAGCGGGAAACAGGAGTTTAACGCTGAAGAAATCTCCAAAGGATTGTCTTCTTTCACGGTGTTGAACCCGGATCTTCACATCTGTACGCTTGAGCCGTCAGTGAAATTGGAAATTTCGCTTACGGTTTCCAAGGGTCGCGGTTTCGTGCCGGCTGACGAGAACAGGGACGAGAATGCACCTATCGGAACCATTCCGGTAGATGCCATCTACACTCCTATCCGCAATGTCAACTGGTCAGTGGAGAACTGGCGTGTGGAGCAGAAGACCGACTATGAGAAATTGAACCTCGAAATCACTACCGATGGCTCGATTACTCCTAATCTCGCTCTTCAGGAGGCTGCAAACATCCTCATCTACCATTTCAAACTGTTTACTGACGACAAGAAACTCACTCTCGAGAGTACGGTCGAGTCCGATGCAAAGGAACTTGACGAGGAGTCACTCCATATGAGGCATCTCCTTCTCACCAAGCTTTCCGACATGGGACTTTCAGTGAGGGCGTACAACTGTCTCAAGGCAGCTGATATAGACACTTTCGCCGACCTCGTTTCCTATTCAAGGGCCGAGCTGATGAAATTCAGGAACTTCGGAAGGAAATCCCTGAACGAAATCGACCTGCTTGTCGAGAAGATGAAGCTGTCATTCGGTATGGATGTCACCAAGTATAATATTGAACCAAAGAAAAAGAACTTATAAGTATGAGACACAATAAGGCAATCAATCACCTTGGTCGCAAGAGCGGACACCGCAAGGCTCTCCTCGCCAACATGGCTACGTCTCTCATTCTCCACAAGAGAATCCAGACTACCGTAGCCAAGGCAAAGGCTTTGCAGTCTTACGTCGAGCCTCTCATCACCAAGTCCAAGGATGACACTACGGCATCCCGCCGTACAGTCTTCAGCTATTTGAAGAACAAAGAGGCTGTCACAGAACTGTTCCGTACCATCGCTCCGAAAATCGCAGAGCGTCCGGGAGGATACACCAGAGTCCTCAAGACAGGTTTCCGTCAGGGAGACGGTGCAGACATGGCACTTATCGAACTTGTGGACTTCAACGAGGCAGCACTCGCTTCCACAACTAAGAAAGAGGCTAAGAAGACAACCCGCCGCAGCCGTTCAAAGAAGGCTGAGGCCGCTGTCGAGGCTCCTGCAGAAACTCCTGCGGAAACAGAAGCACCCGCAGAAACTCCTGCAGAATAATCCGCTGCAGTTTCCTATAGAATCACGCCGGACGGTCTTCCGCCCGGCGTGATTTTTTTGCATCGTGTCCTGTTTTATGACAACTGTGGACGCTTACGGTCTTTATGACAAGTTCGGATGGTTATTCTTGAGCGTGCACAGGACAAGTGCGAGCCACATATATTCTCCTAAAGACTTTTTCAGAATCCTGAGAGCCTTTGAGATTTCGTAAGTCACGCTTCTGACCGGAATCCCCATTTTGGACGAGATTTCGCTGTGGGTCATGCCGTTGACTCTGCTTTCCCTGAACACTGATGAAGTAAGTTCAGGCATTTTAGCCATCTGTTCCCTGAATATCCTCACAACGTCGTTGCTGAACAGCTGATGGTTGACGTCGGCATCTGCGAGCATGTCAAGGTCCTCGTTCCTGATATTCTCGTAAATCTGCGCCCTCACCTTCTTCATAGTCTCGTTCTTTCTGAGAGCGTCAAGGCATTTGTGCTTGACTATTCCCAACATGAAACTCTTTGGATTTTCAATCTTGAGCTCAGCCCTCTTTTCGAGAAGAAACATGTAGCTGTCTGTTACAATGTCTTCTGCAAGAGCCTGTTCCTGTACATACGAATTGGCCACTGCAACATAATTCTGTTTCAGTTTGTACAGTTCGTGGAACTCCTCAATTGACAAAATCTTAGTTTCCATACGGAATGAATATCGTTGTAAACGGACTGCTAAGATAGCACTTATATTCATAAACCGCCAAAATTAGAAGTTGTTTTGAAGTTTTTGACATAAAATTTCAAACGGCTTCTTGGTTGTTCCGGGATGAAAATGCCGGAAATGAAAAATTCTGCAGATTCTTTTGTAGTACCCCCTCCCTTTATACGACTTATATATGTCAATACGAAAAAATATGACTGAAGAAAAGATATTCAAATACCTTAGAGGAGAGGCGACACCAGAGGAAAAGGAAAGCCTCGACTCCTGGCTGGCTGCGAGCGGGGAGAACAGGAAGAGATACCGTTTCGCCAGATTCGTGTTCGAGGGCATAGCCATGAACTCGACGCCGGAAACCGCAGTCCTTGCAAAAGAAAAGAAGCGCAGGACAGCGCGGAGGATAGCTGGATTCATATCCGGCGTGGCTGCGGCAGTGGCTGTGTTTTTCGTGTCCTTCCATGTGGTTGAAAAGACTGTGGACGGGAAACTGGCCAACACCTTTGCCACGGTGGAGGTGCCGGCAGGGCAGAGAATGGACCTCGTCCTTGAAGACGGGACTAAAGTCAGTCTCAATTCCGGCGCAAGCTTTTCCTATCCTACGCTTTTCTCGAAAGATTACAGGAATGTGCGGCTTTCCGGAGAAGCCTGTTTTGATGTGGCAAAGGACGAATCCAGGCCGTTCACCGTTGAGACCTTCGCGACAGATGTCACGGTGCTCGGAACCCGGTTCAATCTTGTGGCTGATGAGGCTTCCCGCAACTTCAGGGCAATGCTCGTCGAAGGCTCGGTCAGGCTCACAAGCCGCATTGACCCGAAAGAGTCCCTGATTATGAAGCCCGACGACATGGTGCTTCTTGAGGGGGAGCACCTGAGGTTCAAAGGCAGATTCGAGCCGGAGGACATCTGCTGGACAGATGGGCTGGTAAACATCAGGGGCTGCGATTTCGTGCAGCTTATGGGCAGGTTCGAGATGGCTTACGGAGTGGATATAGAAATAGTTGCGGACAAAATCCCCCAACTGCCGGATATCAGCGGAGAAATAAGGGTGTCAGACGGTATAGAACACGCCCTCGACGTACTGAAACACATTTGCACCTTCACCTACACCCGAGACTCCAAGTCCGGAACCATATATATCAAGTAGATTTTTAAACATAAACTAATAACCCCAAAATATGAGTACCTTTCTAAAAAGCGTACTGTTTCCCGTCTTTATCTGTGCGGCACTGACGCTCAATGCCAAGCCACAGGAAGACGTGAGGATAACGCTCCTGCTCGACCATGTCCCCATGTCCGAGGCCATGGATGCCATCAAGAGCCAGTCACGCCTGCTGTTTATCAACAACGGAGTGGATACGAGTGTGCCAGTCTCCGTCTCGGTCAGAAATGCTACGGTTACAGCCACATGTGAGGCCCTTTTCGTGCCTGTCAAAGTGAAATATGTAATCGAAGGCAACAATATCATCATATCCAACGCCCCGAAAGAGATGCCGATAGTCATCTCCGGTGTGCTCACAGATGCGTCAGGAGCTCCGGTGCCCGGTGCGGCGGTGCTTGAAAGAGGAACGTCTAACGGTACCGTAACGGACATTGACGGCAAGTTCTCGCTCACTGTAGGCGGCAAAGACAGCGTGGTCGAAATCAACTGTCTCGGCTTCGAGTCCCAGACGGTCAAGGTCGGCTCGCGGACAGTCTTCAACCTTGTGCTCGGCGAAGCATCCGTTGCCCTTGAAGGCACGGTGGTGACCGCCCTCGGCATCCGCAGGGACGAAAAAGCCCTGTCCTACAATGTGCAGCAGGTCAGTTCAGAAGCCGTCACCGCAGTCAGGGACGCCAATTTCATCAATGCCCTCAACGGAAAAGTCGCCGGCGTGAACATCAATGCCTCCTCATCCGGAGTCGGCGGAGCGTCAAAGGTGGTTCTGCGCGGTGCAAAGTCCATCTCCCAGTCTTCCAACGCACTCTATGTCATAGACGGCATCCCGATGTATAACTTCGGCGGAGGCGGCGAGACTGAATTCGGTTCACGCGGAGCCACAGAATCAATCGCTGACATCAACCCTGACGACATCGAGAGCATCTCCGTCCTCACGGGAGCGGCAGCGGCGGCACTTTACGGTTCGTCTGCAGCAAACGGAGCGGTCATGATTACCACCAAGTCAGGGCGCGACGGCAAAGTCAAGGCCACATTCAGCAGCAACACCGAATTTCTCTCGCCCTTCGTCCTGCCGCGTTTCCAGAACCGTTACGGCACGGGCAGCAACGGCAACGCGGACGGCTCTGCTGTCTACAGCTGGGGACCGGCCATACAGAACGGGACATATACCCCTTATGACTTCCTCGAAACAGGCCATGTCTACACCAACTCCTTCACCGTGAGCGGCGGAACGGACAAAAACCAGACATATTTCTCGGCTGCGGCAGTGAATTCCGACGGGCTTGTCCCCAACAACGCATACAACCGCTACAACTTCACTTTCCGCAACACCACCTACCTGCTCAGGGACAAGCTCCGCATCGACGCCTCCGCGAGTTATGTGATGCAGAATGACCGCAACATGACCAATCAGGGTGTCTATTTCAATTCATTAGTTCCGGCCTACCTCTTTCCGAGAGGCGAGTCCTTCGGCATGTATTCCATCTTCGAGCGTTACAATCCGAGTTCAAAACTCATGGAGCAGTTCTGGAGCAAAGACCTTGAAGGCGGTGACCTTCGCATGCAGAATCCTTATTGGATAGCCCACAGAAATCTGCGCGAGACAGACAAGAAGCGTTATATGCTTTCGTTCGCCGTGAACTACGACATCCTCGACTGGTTAGGCGTATCCGGACGCGTGAAGATAGACAACGCCAACTCCCTTTTCACCCAGAAGCTCTATGCCTCCACCAACACCATCCTTACGGACGGAGGAAGCAACGGACATTATGGCGAGACCAGAACCTACGATTCCCAGACTTATGCCGACATCATGGTGAACTTCAACAAGAACTGGGCGGGTGAATGGTCGCTCAATGCCCATGTCGGAGCATCCATCAACGACATCAAATCAGATGGGCTGAGCTATAACGGGCCCATCCGCGAGGAAGGACTTCCGAACATATTCAATGTTTTCGATCTCGACGATCTGAAAAAACGTGCCTCCAAAGACGGCTGGCGCGAGCAGACCCGTTCCATTTTCGCAAGTGTGGAAGTGGGATGGAAGTCCATGCTGTATCTCACTGCAACAGGCCGCAACGACTGGGCGTCACAGCTGGTCGGCTCGTCGCAGCCCTGTTTCTTCTACCCCTCTGTCGGACTTTCATGGGTGCCGACATCGCTCTGGGATATGGGAGATACGCTCTCGTATCTCAAACTGCGCGGCTCCGTCGCCTCGGTGGGTACTCCTTTCCCGCGTTATCTCACCACTTCCACATACGCCTATGACGCCACCAACAAGGTCTGGGAGACCAAGACACACTACCCTATAGGCGACCTGAAACCTGAGCGCACAACTACTTATGAACTCGGCGCGGAAGTGAAACTGTGGAAAAGCCTGAGTCTCAATCTTTCCTGGTACTGGGCTGACACCTACAACCAGACCTTCGACCCGAAACTTCCGCCGTCCTCTTCCTATTCTACGATTTACCTCCAGACAGGACATGTGCGCAACACCGGTGTTGAGGCCTCCGTGGGCTATTCCGAGACATGGCAGGGCTTTCAGTGGGACAGCAACTTCACTTTCAGCTGGAACAGGAACGAAATCATAGACCTGGCCGATAATGTGCTCAACCCCATTACCGGAAAGCCTCTCAACATTGACAAACTTGACATAAAGGCTCTCGGCAAGACCAAATTCGTCCTGAAGAAAGGCGGTACTCTCGGAGACCTTTACACATCTTCCGACCTCCGCAGAAACTACAGGGGATATATAGACATAGATGCCAACGGGGGAGTTTCGGTAGTCGATGACGGACAGGATTTCTATCTCGGAAGTGTGTTCCCGAAGTATAACCTTGCATGGCGCAACGACTTTTCTTACAAGGGCATACACCTCGGCATCCTCTTTACGGGACGAGTGGGCGGAGTCTGCTATTCGGCAACCCAGGCAAACCTGGACCTGTTCGGAGTCTCGGAAACCACTGCCGCCGCCCGCGACGCTGGGTTCGTGACCGTCAACGGCAGGGACAGAGTCAATCCCCAGAAATGGTTCCAGACCATAGGATCGCAGAGCGGACTTCCCCAGTACTACACCTATTCCGCCACCAATTTCCGCCTTTCGGAACTTTCTCTTGGCTGGACTATGCCGGGGAAATGGTTTGCCGACAAAATGGGACAAGCGGAATGGTTGCCGC
>CABQAB010000019.1 GCA_902461985.1 uncultured Bacteroidales bacterium
CGCAAGGGGTCAGGGGAATCCGGTCCCCTGCGCTCCCTCGGGAGCTGTCACGAAGTGACTGAGGGGAGAGGAAATATATAATGTTTTGGATGCAGTCTACACTGCATCCAAAACATTTTTCTTGATTACGGGGATATGCGCAATCCAGCTGACACAATGCTGAGGCAGGATGCCGCATACGGCCACGGCAAGCTTTGCGATGAAAGTGGGCACCAGTATGCGCCGGCCGTGGAACATGGCAGACAGAGCCTTGCGCACGAGGGTCTGCGGATAAATCATGACGCCTAAATTATGGGCGAGTTTCCTGAGCGAAGGTTTCAGCTTGATCAAAGGTGTGTCCACAGCCGAAGGACAGACAGTCGTCACAGATATGCCCCAGTCCCTGAGTTCAGTCCAGATTGCAGTTCCGAAAGCCTTCGAAAACGCCTTGGTGGCAGAATACATGGAAATAGTAGGATACGGCAGCCACGCAGCGAGAGACGACATTATGAGAATCCGTCCGCACTCGCCTTTTCCGAGTTTCCCCGCCTTCCTGATCTTACGGCTGCCGGGTTTTGCTCCGGCGGCAATAGCCTCGGCTTTCCTCTGCTCCGACAAGGCGACCGCCCGGGCCTTCATTTCAGAACCGAAAAGCCGGCACAGATGTGCTGTGGCAAGACAATGGACACCTACTATGAGGTCCATCTTAGCAGCGGAGATGTTCTCTAATTTATTGAAAACCAGCATCCCGGCATTACTTATGAGAATGTCCACACGGTAGCCCTGCTCATGAGTCCAGTCGTAGAGCTGCTGCGAAGACTCCGATTTGGAAAGGTCTGCGTAATATGGGACCGCATCCACTCCGTAATCGGCAGCCAGCATCCGGGCCACCGTCCTGTTATCCTCATCCCTATTGCTGACTACCAATATGTTGTAACCTTTTTCAGCCAGCTGGCGGGCATATTCCAGTCCCATTCCGGAGGAAGCCCCTGTAATCAGTGCGTATGATTTCATATTTAATTTATGTGCAAAACACGGCAAAATTACGAAAAAATCGGGCGGCGGCAACATTCTCTGCAATAAAATCGCTATATTCGCAGGATTTGCTGACATAGCAGATGAATCTGCCGGCAAGGAATCTGAAAATCAAAAAAACATGAGAGATTTATATATCACCGACACCCTTTCACGCAAAAAGGAACTGTTCAAGCCCGTACATCCCGGAAGAGTCGGGATTTATGTCTGCGGACCTACCGTCTACAGCGGCGCACACCTCGGGCATGCCAGACCGGGCATCACGTACGACACACTTGTCCGGCTGCTTATGCACTTGGGATATAAAGTCCGTTACGTCAGGAATATAACAGACGTAGGGCATCTTGTGGGCGATGCCGACGAAGGAGAGGACAAAATCTCAAAAAAGGCAAAATTAGAACAGCTGGAGCCTATGGAAGTGGTGCAGAAATACACCCTCGCCTACCACGAGGCCATGCGTTCGCTTAACGTCGCCCCGCCATCAATCGAACCGCGCGCATCCGCACATATCATTGAGCAGGAAGAACTTGTGAAGAAAATCTTAGACTCGGGCTATGCATACGAAAGCAACGGTTCGGTCTATTTCGATGTGGTCAAATACAACCGCGACCACCACTACGGAGTGCTCTCGGGGAGGACTTTGGACGACACGCTCGAAGGCACGCGCAACCTTGACGGCCAGGACGACAAAAGGGCCGCCTACGATTTTGCCTTGTGGAAAAAAGCCGCTCCCGAGCACCTCATGAAATGGCCTTCACCCTGGAGCGAAGGCTTCCCGGGCTGGCATCTCGAATGTTCAGTCATGAGCGAGAAATACCTCGGGAAGGAATTTGACATACATGGAGGAGGAATGGACCTGACCTTCCCGCATCACGAATGTGAAATAGCCCAGAACACCGCCGCAAGAGGCAATTCAGGAGTGAGGTACTGGATGCACAACAACATGATAACCATCAACGGCAAGAAGATGGGCAAGTCATTGGGCAACTTCATAACCCTCGACGAGATGTTCAGCGGCAGCCATCCTCTGTTGGAACAGGCATACAGCCCGATGACAGTGCGTTTCTTCATACTCCAGGCCCATTACCGCAGTACCCTTGACTTCAGCAACGAAGCCCTGCAGGCAGCCGAGAAGGGGCTGAAGAGAGTTATGCAGGCATATAAAGACCTCTCAGCCCTCTGCAAGGCAGCCGGAATAGAAGGAGAAGTCAAAGGCGAGAACGGACACGAGGCTTCCGCCCTTTCATACGGGGAATTCATCACAGACGTAGTTCCGGACAGATTCGAAGACGGATGTTCCGCAGCCATAGCCGGACTCAGGGAAGATGTCTACACCGCACTCTGCGATGATTTGAACACCTCAGTCGCCCTTTCAGGTATTTTTGAGGCCGTAAAACTCATAAACTCGGCCAAAACCTCGAAAAATGCGGCCCTCGCCCCTGCCGACCTCAAGGCATTGCTCAGACTCTTCGACGACATAGTTTTCGGAGTATTGGGACTCAAGGACGAAAATTCGGCCGAAAGCGGCAAATCCAGGACAGTGATTGACGGGCTCATGGAAATGGTCCTGGACGAGAGGAAAGCCGCAAAAGAAGCTAAGGACTGGGCTGCGAGCGACAGAATCAGGGACAGGCTCAAAGCTCTCGGAATAGCCGTGAAAGACGGCAAGGAAGGCACCGAATGGTCATTTGAATAAGAAGAATGTCATCTTGAGCGCAGTCGAAAGATCTAAAGCAAAGATTATGACAAAATTCGTTTCTTGGAACGTGAACGGACTAAGGGCCGTATGCGGAAAAGGCTTTGCCGACAGTTTCACCGGCTTCGATGCCGATTATGTCTGCCTGCAGGAGACCAAACTGCAGGAGGGACAGATTGACCTCGAATTTCCCGGCTACACCAGTTACTGGAACTATGCCGAGAAAAAAGGCTATTCCGGGGTTGCCGTCTACACCAGACACCGGCCTCTCGCCGTGCATTACGGAATCGGGAAAGACGAACATGATAAAGAAGGCAGGGTACTTACCATCGAGGCGGAGGATTTCTACCTCGTCTGCTGCTACACCCCCAATTCGCAGAACCCGGAAAAGGACGGGGACCTGCCTAAAAGATTAGGCTACAGAATGGAATGGGAAGATGCCTTCAGAGAATACGTCAAAGGATTGAGAGACAAGGGATTATCATCCATGGCAGACGGATATGTCCGGACTTCGGAAGTTGCCGGAGGACCCAAGGGAGTGATAATCTGCGGAGACCTCAACGTAGCCCACAAGGAAATAGACCTCAAGAACCCGAAGACCAACACGAAGTCGGCCGGATTCACACCGCAGGAAAGGGAGAAAATGACCGCATTGCTGGACAGCGGATTCACGGACACCTACCGCCACTTCAATCCGGACAAGACCGATGCCTATTCCTGGTGGTCCTACCGCATGAACGCAAGAGCACGGAACGTAGGTTGGCGTATTGATTACTTTCTCACTTCCGCCGACTTGGACTCACGACTTGCCGGGGCCGGCATCCTCACCGACATCATGGGTTCGGATCATTGCCCCGTCACACTGGAAATAGACTGAGACGGTGTGCCATGATGGCAACAGCCGCATTATTTGGTGATGACTCTCGGACTGCCGGTCCATTCTATGTCGGATGAGCCGGTGGTCTTGTATTTAAGGGTACCGCTCACATTGACTTTCACATCGGAAGCCCCGCTCAAATCGGCATCCACATCCACGACAGCCAGATCTTCCGCATCCACATCGGAACTGCCGGATACACTCACCTTCATTGTCCTGGCCTGCCCGGAAAGCTTGACTTCGGATGCTCCTGAACATTTCACGTCGACAGAGTTCACTTCTATCTGCTTCAACTCTATTTCAGATGCTCCGGAAGCCTTTATATCCACATCCGACCACTTTCCCGAAAGATTTTCCAAATCCGATGCACCGTAAATGTTCAGATGCAGGCTTTTGCCGGTAAAATGCCCTTTCGCGCTCAGATCATTGGCTCCTCCCATCTCTATATTGCTGATATTCTGAGTGTAGACCTCCACAACCGCTTCAGGCCTCTCCATGACTGCAAGTGTCTTGACTGCCTTGTCACCGGCATTGAGCTTCAGCGTATTGCCTATTTTCTCGATTTTGAACACATCGACATCCGCCTTGCGCCTTACATACACGACAACCCTCTCGTCCTTGCTCTGAATCAGCCTCACGTCGATTTCCCCTGTCAGGCGGTTCTTGTAGATTTTGGACGATTCCGACTTGACTACGATGGAGCGCACACCGGAAAAGGCATATTCCTGACGGTATTCATGTTTTTTCAGAGACTTGTCACGTCTGCCGGCAAGACAGTCCGGCTCCGGCACAAACACTGCGGCGATCATAACCGCCGCAATCAATTTCAAATACTTTTTCATATCCACATAATATAGTAAGGCTGCCACTACTGCAAAAATCGCACAAAAGCCGGTTCAATGGAATAATATTTGCCAAATCAGTCCGGTTGGATTAAAAAGTATGGCAGCAGTGCCAGCATACAGAATTATGAGAAAATTTACACCGAACACAAAAACAAGGGCAGCGAAATCCGTCAGAAGCTGGTGGATGTTCATGGTTGCCGGAATACTCAGTCTCGCAGCAGGGATTGCCGTATTCTGTTTTCCTGAAGGCAGTTATATGGCCTTAAGCCTGAGTATAGGTATACTTATGCTGATTGTCGGCATCACTGAACTCGTTGCGGCAGTCAGCAGCCGGAACTGGTTCATGACCCGAAGCTACAACATCATCGGAGGCGTTCTGGACACCATAACAGGTCTTATCCTGTGCATCTGGCCGTCCGTCACAATGGCAGTCCTGCCGGTCTTTCTCGGACTGTGGCTCATGTACCACAGCTTCATGATTATCCATTTTTCGACTGACATGCGCATATTCGGGATTCCCGGCGCGTTCTGGACGTCAATCGGAGGAATACTTCTTCTGCTGTTCTCGATTCCGGTCATTTTCCGCCCATTCTCAATCGGAAGCCGCGTGATAATCATCCTCGCCGGGACGGGCCTGCTGATTCTCGGGACGGCGCTCATAGCAGGTTCTCTGAAAATCAGGAAACTCCACCTCTATATCGAAGAATTGAAGGAAGAAAGTTCAATGGTAGAGGAGCAGTAATCCACCTATCCCAAAACCTTTCTGTAGACATCGCCTATAAGCAGTCCGCAGAGAGTCATACCGAAAATAGCCGTGACATGCGCCAACGAGCCGTTTGTCACGGCTTTTTTGAATAGCACATCCTCCGGTTCCGCAGGCTCTCCACGATTGGGAAGGACTTCGTCATCATAGACGCAGAGAAACTTCTGCGCGGGAAAAGTGCCGCTGCGCTTCATTTTCTTGCGCAGGGCCGCGCCGAGGGGGCAACCGCGCACATTCCAGAATTCAGCCACACGCACATTCAGCGGATTGATTTTCAATGCTGCGCCGAGAGAGCAATAGAAAGTCGCGGAAGATGCCGAAGCATTCAGAATCATCTGCACCTTGTCCTTGAGCGAATCCACGGCGTCAATCACATAATCATACGCATCCAGATCAAATTCTGAGGCGGTTTCGGCAGAATATATTTTCTGCAGGGCCGTTATTTCTGCTTCTGGATTGATTTCCAAAAGCCTCTTTTTCATAGCCTCCACCTTCACCTCGCCCACAGTACCCACAGTCGCCATAAGCTGACGGTTCACATTGGTCATGCTCACACAGTCGGCATCCACAATAGTAAGTCTGCGCACTCCGCTGCGCACAAGTCCTTCGGCACACCAGCTGCCCACTCCCCCGACTCCGAAAAGAATGACGGACACCTCCGAAAGAGCCTTCATCACGTCAGCCCCCAAGAGAAGTTCCGCCCTGTTGAATATATCTCCCGTTCCCATATCAAAGTCAAGCCAAGAGCACAAGCACCTGTGCCGCTATGATTCTGAGAAACATGGACAGAGGATAGACCGTGGAATATGCCACCGCAGCCTCATCGCTTTCGCAAATAGAATTGCTGTAGGCAAGTGCGGGCGGGTCTGTAGTGGCTCCGGAAATCATGCCTATCAACGAAAAGTAGTTTACATGGAGCACCAGTCTTGCAAACACGGCCACGACTATAATCGGCAGAGTGGAAATGATGAAAGCATAGAGTATCCACCAATATCCCCCGTTCATGATGGTCTGTATGAATCCGTTTCCCGCACTGATTCCGACAGAAGCGATGAAAAGACAGATGCCCACCTGACGCATCATCATATTTGCAGAAGGAGAGATGCTCGTACGGAGCCCCACTTTGTCGCTGAAGGAGGAAATAAGTATGGAAACGATGAGCGGACCGCCTGCAAGACCGAGTTTGACCGGCACCGACATTCCCGGAAGGAAAATCGGAATGGAGCCGAGAAGCACACCTAACATGATGCCGAGAAACACAGGTCCGACATCGGGTGACTCGATTTTACGGGCCTTTTCCGCCTTGGCTTCATGGTCAATCTGCACTGTCTGGCGCTGTTCCTTTTTCAAGTCAATCTTGAAAACCGCTCTCAGGAAGATTATGCTCAGCATGATTCCGAGCACACCCATAGGATATGCCACAGCGTAGCCGCAGGCAAATAGAGAATTGCTATCCCCGTTGTTCAAGTCCGAAAATGTCTGCTGGGCTGCCCCCAAGCCTGGAGTGTTGGTAACGGAACCGTAGAGCACACCGGTCATTGCATTCAGGTCCTCCCCCGTGATCACATGAATCAGGTAGGCTGTGAGAGTACCTATCAGTATGATTCCCGTAGCTAAAAGATTGAGAGTGACCCCTCCTTTCTTGAATGAAGAGAAAAAATGCGGACCGACCTCCAGGCCAATCGAATAGACAAAAAGAATCAGACCAAATTCCTTGACGAAATGAGAAGTGGTCTCATCGAGAGTAAAGCCTAACTGACCGAGCAGAATCCCGAGGAACAGAATCCATGTGACTCCCAGTTTGACACCTTTGATCCTGATGCGGTCACAAAGCAGACCCGCCGTAATGGTGAGGGCGATTAAGATGATTGAATGTGCCACGCCCTGCCCTGACACAAGATTGTTAAGCCATTCCATACTTCTTTACAATGTCATTTTCACAGAGAATCCTCAGGAACTCCTCCGCCGATTTTTTACGGTATGAACCTTTGAGCAGATGATATGAACCTATGATTCTGTTGTCCGCCGCATTGAGCGGTATGCTTTTGAATATGTTCTGTTCCTGCACCGCCCCGGTGGAGATGACTGTCACGAAATTGCTGTTCCCGACCAGGCGCATTATAGGCATTATAAGATTGAATTCCACTTCCGGATGCAAATGGAAGCCTTTTTCCTTGCAGAGACTGTCCAGCACGATTCTCGCCTGCATACCCTTGGACGGCAATGCAAGTTTGTAATTCTGCAGATCCTCCACATTGACAGACTCCAAAGATGCTAAAGGATTGTCCTTGGAAACCACGACAGAGAGCGAATCCTCGAAAATCACATGGGACTCAATCATGGGATAAGTCGCCGAAGGCTTGTAGGACAGCACAAAGTCCAGTTCATGGGCGACAAGCATTTCCATCAGCTCCGGAAGGGTCTTGTAATGGATGCTCATGGTGACTCCGGGATAGAGTGCGTTGAATCTGCGGATTGCCTCCACAAGCAGAAGGGAAAAGGAATGTGTAAGTCCTATTCTCAACTGTCCGCATCTCAGATTGTTCAGATCATGTATACGGCTCACACAGTTTTCTGCCTGGTGCAGGGTCTCCATCGCATAGGGCAGCAGCTGCTCCCCCGCCTCGGTAATTGTCACTCCATGGCTGTTTCTGGAAAAAAGTTCCATGCCGAGGAAATCTTCCAGCTGCCTGATCGTCGCCGACAGAGTGCTCTGGGTGATGCAGAGCTCGTTCGCCGCCGAGGAGAAGTTCAAGGTCGAAGCGAGTTTGACAAAAGCCTGTAAATGTCTAAGTTCCATAGAATTATATTTCTTATCAAAACAATGGTTCCAAAACCGTGCAAATATAGTGTTTATCGTCTATGGGCACAAAAAAAGTTTCTCAGTCCGCTGCGTATCCGTCAAACCAAGAAACTGACTTGAAAAACTTCCGCCGGAAGCGGAGCATTTCATATACACACTACACTAACTTTCACCACACTGAGAAGCCTCTAAAGAGCCTTGCCGTTCTTTCTGTGAGTCTCCGAATAAGCATTGAACAGAGAAACCATCACACAAACCACTATCATTGAAAGGAAAATTGCTGTCTTCATAACTCTTGCTTTTTGTCGCGCCCATTGCGCTTCGTTCTACTTTTCTGATTACGGTTGCAAAGGTAGTGCGAGCCGGAGCAACTGCAAAACGCGTGTTATGATTTGTTTGCATCGCGGCTATCGAAAAAACCGATAGCAAGATTATTTCGAAAGTCTGTCATATCGAGCAAAGCCCAAAGGGCGCAGCCGAGATATCTTTTCAAGCAACTCTTCACCACAATAAGATCTCTCCACTCGCTCCGCTCGGTCGAGATGACATTACCCAGTCATAAAAACTCCCTATCCCGCAGACAACGCAGCAGATTGGTTGCTATGACAAGTTTAAAGTATTTCCCTTCTCATGCGTGACTTTGGAATATTAAGCTGGTCCCTGTACTTTGCAATCGTCCTGCGGGCCACATTATAGCCCTTAGCCTTCATCAGGTCCACGATTTCGTCATCCGTGAGCGGCTGCTGCTTGTTCTCTCCGTCCACGATTTCCTTCAGCACAGTCTTAAGTTCCCTTGTGGATACATCTTCGCCAGCCTGGTTCTTGATGCTCTCGGAAAAGAAATATTTAAGAGGGAATATTCCGAAATGCGTCTCGATGTATTTTGAATTGGCGACTCTGGATATGGTCGAGATATCGTAGCCTGTGACATCTGCTATATCCTTGAGAATCATTGGCTTTATCTTGGTTTCATCACCTTCGAGGAAATATTCCTTCTGGTAGTCGAGAATAGCCCGCATTGTGGTCATGAGAGTCGTATGCCTCTGTCTCAACGCATCCACGAACCATTTCGCCGATTCGATTTTCTTCTTCACGAAAGTAGCCGCATCCTTTTTAGCCCTTTCAGACGAATTGGCGGCTTCCATGAGAATGTCCGCATATTTGTTGTTCACCTTGACCTCAGGAACTGAAAAACGGGGCATGCTGAGTTCGAACTTCCCGTCCTCAACATCCAATATGAAATCCGGCACGACCTGACGGGTATGGTCCGTATAAGCATCCGAAACCTGTCCTCCAGGTGTAGGGTTGAGTTTGACGATACGCGCCATTGCAGTCTTGAGCCGTTCCGAAGACATGCCCGTCTGGGACATTATACGGTTATAGTCCTTTTTCGTGAATTCATTGAAATGGGAAGATATGATTTTCTTAGCATCATCCACCGCCTGGTTAGGCTTGAGGGCATTGAGCTGGATAAGGAGACATTCCCTCAGATCTCTTGCGCCCACCCCTGCAGGTTCGAATGACTGGACTACTTTCAACATAGCCTCCACTTCCTCCTCGTCCGTCTCGATTCCCGCCCTGAACGCCATCTCGTCCACAAGACGGTCCAGGGTGCGGCGCAGATAGCCGTCATCATCGAGACTGTATATTATATAATTGGCGACCTCTCTCTGATGCTCGCCCAGTTCCCTGAACTGCAGCTGCTCCGTAAGGTTGTGCGGGAAAGACTCCTGCACCGAGAAGGTCTCCCGGCGCGGACGGTCATCGTATTTGCTGTAATTGTCAGAGCGGAGACGATAGGACGGAATCGGATCATCCTCCTTGTAATCAGACAAGGAAACCTCCCGTGAATTTTCGGATCTGTCCTTGCTGTCATCTTCTTCGAGAACCGGGTTCTCCTCTATTTCCTGGCGGACTCTCTGTTCCAGGCTCTGAATCGGAAGTTCGATAAGCTTCGCAGTCATGATCTGCTGCGGTGACAACTTCTGAATCTGTTTCTGTTCCAGTGATTGCTTCAGCATGACTATTGATTTTGAATTTGGACTACAGGTCTCAAAACCTTGACTGTATCTGTTATATAGGTCTCATTGGAGTCTGCTGCGGGGTAGTTGATTTTTTCCCTTACAAGCAGAGCTCTCGGATATTCGTTTTCAAGCCTGACAAGCAATGCCATAGCCTCGGAACGGGTCCGGAAATCCCCCACGGTAACTTTGAAATACGGATTGGCGTAGGTTCTGTAGACGGGCACGCCAGGATATGCCTGCGAAAACTTTGTGACTATGGTTTCGGAAGCCGTCCTCGCTGTCTGGGCATTGTCGAAAAAGATCCTCACCCTGTAGCCGCTGATGCTTCTTTCAGGATTGGACGCAATCTGTCTGTCCAGAGCCGACTTCACAGCATCCGACTGGGTCACCTGCACCGTTGCAGCGTCACCTTCCGCCTTTGAAGGCATCACCGACCATATAATCTTGCCGGCGAGGGTCGTATCAACTGCCGGAAGAGCTTTGTAGACTATTGAATCCACGAGTTCATATCCCTCCGGAACCACTATATCCTGGGCTTTCGCCCCTACGGAAAGGAGCAGCAGCAAAATGCAAGTATAAAATTTTCCGTTCATCAGAGACCTATTTAGAGACCATATTCATCAGATCCGTAAGTTTCATCACATGGCTGATGTTCTTCGACACTCCCAAAGCCTTGCCGGTGCCCGAAATTTCCACGGTGAAATCGTCATATTTGCCGGCCAGGGCATTCATAAGGGTAAGATACGATGCCATTGACGAGAGTTTTGCGTGTCCGGTGAGCAGATATATCACTTCAGAATGTCCCTTGAGTTCAAAAGGCTCGACTTCAAAGCATCCTGCAGGCTCGCCTTTATAAAGAAGCGTGGCCCTGGCATCGGCGAGACTCAAAGTTACCGTGGGATTGTCGACCCCCACATAGAAAGTGGCGTCGATTGCAGTCAACCCCACAGGAGTGAGTTTGTCGAGTTTGAACGAAGTCATTCTGATTTCGCTTATTTTCCTGATTGCAGCTTTCTCGATTGCCCCGCAACCGGTGGACATAAATCCCGCGCCAAGGGTCAGGACGAGAGCGATCAAAACCGCAAAACATGTTCTATTCCTTTTCATAAGTACGAATATTCCCAGTCTCAGTCCGCAAAGGTAATGAAAGCCGAGCGCAAAGACAAACGAAGTTTGAGTCTTTTCTTGTGCTTCCATATAACAATCCGACATTATTTTTACAGAAGTTTCTTCAATTCATCAATGTCAGGCAGAGCCTTTTTGAGCCGTTCCGGCATATCGTCAGAGGTGCTGTATGTCGCCACGCCCATAGGCTTGTCATAATCCTGAATCACATACTCGACATACTTCTTGTTCGCGCTCGAACAAAGCACAATACCGATAGCAGGATTCTCGTGCGGCTTCCTCATCCGGTCATCAGCAATTCTCAGATAGGTGCACAGCTGACCAAGATATATCGATTTGAATGGACCTTTTTTCAACTCAATGATAACCAGAGCATTGAGTTCCCTGTTGAAGAATACCAAATCTGGGAAATGATCGACACCGAAAGCCTCCAGATGATACTGATTTCCGATAAAGGCGAAATCCTTTCCGAAAGTCATAATGAACTGCTTGATATTCTGCACAATCTCCTGTTCTATAACCTTTTCATCGACATCGGCAATATCTCTCGCACCGAGTTCTTCCGTGTTGATGAAATCCAGAAAATACTCATCCTTGAACGCCATTACCGCGCGTCTGGCATGTTCGGATGAAGGCAATTTCTGCAAAAAGTTATTCGGCATATTCGACTGATGGTGATAATCGTCTTCAGCCATGCTTTTCTTCAGACTTTCAAGCGAAAAGTGCATCTGCGAGCAAAGTCTGATATAGAAAAACAGCTCGTCCCGGTCCTTTACCTGAGACAAGATGTGATAATGATGAGTAAAAGGGACATTCAGGAAATCCTCAAGAGACAATCCTGACAAATTCGTTCGTTGCAACGAACGAATTACCTGCAGACCGTAACACGTCAAGTCTAAAGACTCATTATTTTGCTGATTATCAGAAGTTAATGTCAAATCGTTCGTTGCAACGAACGGTTTATCAATAAGCATCGCCCACTTTTCATAGAAGATTCTCATCTTCCTCATATTTGCCTCTGAAAATCCTCTGAGACCAGGCATCGATTTCTGCAGCCTTTCACTGATAACGGACAAAGCTCCGGTACCCCAATATCCATCCCTCGAATTAGCTGAAATATACTGGCCGATGCCAAAATATAATGCCAACTGTTCAGCATTGACTTTCTTCGAAGCCTGATACTGACTTTGAAGAATAGCCGTCTTGATAATCTCGACAGCCTCAACATAATTGCTATAGAAATCTTTAGTGTCCATCATACTCCAATTTCTCACAAAAATACAGTTTTTCTGCAACACCGCCTCGCGTTTATTTGTCCTTTGTTAAACTTTCATTATCGGCACAAATTTATTACTTTTGCCCTGCAAATTTTGGGTTCAACGGACAACTCTGCAAATCTAAGGTTTGCAGGCGGAAAACATCTTGACATGAACAGACTCAGACCTATATCGGATGAAACGAGGCCGCAGGTGTATATAGAGACCTACGGCTGCCAGATGAATGTAAACGACTCGGAAGTAATTCTTTCCGTATTGCAGGACAACGGATATGCCCTTACGGGCGACATTGACAAGGCGGACGTGATTCTCGCGAACACCTGTTCCATCAGGGACAACGCCGAACAGCGGATCTGGGGCCGGATCGAGCAGTTCAGGCTTCAAAAAAAGAGGAATCCCGCCGTCGTCATCGGCATCGTGGGCTGCATGGCGGAGAGGCTGAAGGACAAGCTGCTTGAGAAAGTTGACCTCGTCGCGGGACCTGACACCTACAGGGACATTGCCCGCATGATTTCCGACGTGCGCCCGGATTCGCCCCAGATAAACGTGCTTCTGTCGAGGGAAGAGACCTATGCCGACATTTCTCCCGTGCGCATGGACAAGAACGGGGTGTCTGCCTACATATCGATAATGAGGGGCTGCAACAACGCCTGCTCCTACTGCGTAGTGCCTTACACGAGGGGGGCGGAAAGAAGCCGTGACGCCGCATCGATTCTCAGGGAGGCGCGGGAACTTTTCGAAAACGGATACAGGGAAATCAACCTCCTC
Source organism: uncultured Bacteroidales bacterium (assembly GCA_902461985.1). Taxonomy (GTDB): domain Bacteria; phylum Bacteroidota; class Bacteroidia; order Bacteroidales; family UBA932; genus Cryptobacteroides. The sequence goes on from CABQAB010000019.1 coordinate 13,193, forward strand.
GGACAGAACGTGGATTCATATCTCTGGAAAGACGGGGACAGGAGCGTGGATTTCGCGGATCTGCTTGCCATGACGGCGGAAATAAGCCCGGAACTGAGAATCAGGTTCTCGACTTCACATCCCAAGGACATCAGCGACAAGGTCCTCTACACCATGGCGGCCCACGAAAACATCTGCCGCCACATCCATCTGCCCGTCCAGAGCGGTTCTTCCGCGATGCTCGAAAAAATGAGAAGGAAGTATGACAGGGAGTGGTATCTCGCGAGGGTGGCCAAAATACGTGAAGTGATGCCTGACTGCGGTCTGAGTACGGACGTAATCGCCGGATTCAGCGGAGAGACCCCACAGGACCACCAGGACACGCTTTCGCTTTTCAGGGAAGTGTGCTTTGATTCGGCCTTCATGTTCCAGTACTCGGAGCGTCCCGGCACGCTTGCATCCAGGAAATACCCGGACGATGTCGCGCCGGAAATCAAGACCGCACGTCTCAACGAAATCATTGAACTCCAGACCCGCATGAGTCTTGAAAGCAACCGGAAGGATGTGGGAAAGACTTTCAGGGTGCTTGTGGAAGGCAGGTCAAAAAGGGATGAAAAGGATCTTTGCGGACGTGCCGGCAACAACAAGATGTGCGTTTTCCCGGCTGACGAAAAAAGGCGTGCCGAGGCAGGACTGCCGCCACTCAAGGCCGGTGACTATGTGGATGTGGTCGTGAATGACTGCACTTCGGCGACCCTGCTGTGCACGGTGTCTTGGAGCAACTGATCTGCTGCGTTGTCTGCGGGACAGGGAGTCGGTCACAACCGTCGAGGTTGCTCCCTCGCCCCTGCCCTTGACGCCTTGCATCTCAATCACTCCAAAACACCCGACTTCCCGATGCATGTCATCTTGAGCGAGTCGCACAGCGACGAGTCGAAAGATCTAAACTGAACAATAATAGATAAAACTTCAAAACTGCTTCTGATTATGTCCAAAGTAAAAATATCCACTTCCTTAGGCGACATTGTGGTCCGCCTGTATGATGAAACGCCTCTGCATCGCGACAATTTCCTGA
>CABQAB010000020.1 GCA_902461985.1 uncultured Bacteroidales bacterium
CCCTTCCCAGGACATGGTGCTCGGACTTTACTATATCACCAAACTCCGTGACGGAGCAAAGGGCGAGGGCCTGAAGTTCTATGGGCCGGAAGAGGTGATTATCGCGTTGAACGAGAAGGCAATAGACATCCATGCCAAGATATGGGTCCGTATGCCGAAAGACAAGATGGACCTGTCCAAGGGTACTGAACTGGTGGAGACTTCCGCAGGAAGGATTATCGTTAACCAGTATGTGCCTCAGGAAGTTCCTTACGTGAACGAAGTGCTCGGCAAGAAGTCTCTGAGGAAGATTATTTCCGTGGTCATCAAGAATACCGGCGTGTCAAGAACCTCGCAGTTCCTTGATGACATCAAGAACCTCGGTTATCGCAAGGCGTTCGAAGGCGGTCTGTCATTCAACCTCGGGGACGTGATTATTCCGGAGGAGAAGACAAAACTCATCGAAGACGCCTACAAGACTGTCGAGGACATCAAGGCCAACTTCCAGATGGGTCTCATCACCAACAACGAGCGTTACAACAAGGTTATCGACCTCTGGTCTGGTATCGACAACCAGATTACAAAGATTGTCGAGAAGCAGATTTCGTCCGACCAGCAGGGATTCAACCCGGTATATATGATGCTTGATTCAGGTGCCCGTGGTTCCACACAGCAGATCAAACAGCTCTGCGGTATGCGTGGACTTATGGCAAAACCTCAGAAGTCAGGTTCGTCAAGTGCGGAAATCATCGAGAACCCTATCACCACCAACCTTAAGGAGGGAATGTCAGTGCTCGAGTACTTCATTTCCACCCACGGTGCGAGAAAGGGTCTTGCAGATACGGCGTTGAAGACTGCGGATGCAGGTTATCTTACCCGTCGTCTCGTTGATGTCTCCCATGACGTCATCATCAATGAGGAAGACTGCGGAACCCTCAGGGGACTTATCGCTACCGCAATCAAGAGCAAGGACGAGATTGTCGAGTCTCTCGGCGAAAGAATCCTCGGCCGTACCTCTGTGCATGACGTATTCAATCCGCTTACCGGAGAACTTATCGTTCCTGCCGGCGAGCAGATTACCGAGGACATCGCAGCTCTCATCGAATCCCTCCCTATCGAGCAGGTTGAAATCCGCTCGGTGCTCACCTGCGAATCCCGCAAAGGTGTCTGCGCCAAGTGTTATGGCCGTAACCTCGCTTCAGGAAGGATGGTCGAGAAAGGTGAAGTCGTCGGAGTCATTGCTGCGCAGTCTATCGGTGAGCCTGGTACACAGCTTACCCTCCGTACTTTCCACGTCGGAGGTACTGCATCCAGCACGGCTGCAGACAGTTCAATCGTTTCCAAGTACAACGGTAAGCTTGAATTCGAGGAACTCAGGACGATTGAGCGTTCAATGCCTGACGGCAGTTCACAGACAGTCGTTGTCAGCCGTACGACCGAGCTTCGTATCATAGACGAGAACACTGGCATAACCTTCTCCCAGTACGACATCCCTTACGGTGCCATACTTTACAAGAAAGAGGGCGAGTCCGTAGTCAAGGGCGACCGCATCTGTGAATGGGACGTGTACAACGCAATCACCATCATCGAGACTGACGGTACAGCCCGTTTCGACGGACTTGTGGAAGGCGAGAACTTCCGTGAGGAAATGGCTGACGAGTACACTCTCAACAGGGACAAGGTCATCATCGAAGGCCGTGACAAGACCAAGAACCCGAGCATCCTGATCGTGGACGACGACAACAACGTCAAGAAGCAGTACAACCTGCCTGTCGGTGCACATGTCCTCGTGGGTGAAGGTGACAAGGTCAAGGTCGGAGACATCATCATCAAGATTCCGCGTGCTATCGGTAAGTCAAGCGATATCACAGGAGGTCTTCCACGCGTCACCGAGCTGTTCGAGGCGAGAAACCCTTCAAATCCTGCAATCGTTTCCGAAATCAACGGAGAAGTTACGATGGGCAAGGTCAAGAGAGGTAACCGTGAAATCATCGTTACCAACCGTTCCGGTGTCCAGAAGACTTATCTTGTACCTCTTACGAAACAGATTATGGTCCAGGAGAACGACTATGTCAAGGCCGGCATGAGGCTTTCAGACGGTGCCGTTTCACCTACCGACCTCTTGAGAATCCTCGGTCCTATCAAGGTTCAGGAGTACATCGTGAATGAAATTCAGGAGGTCTACCGTCTGCAGGGTGTGAAGATCAATGACAAGCACTTCGAGATTATCGTGCGCCAGATGATGCGCAAGGTTCAGATTGTGGATCCTGGTGACACCGAATTCCTGCAGGAGGAACTTGTGGACAAATGGCAGTTCATGGATACCAATGATGCAATCTACGGCAAGTTCTATGTGGTAGAGCCGGGAGATTCACAGAGATTCGAGGCTGGTCAGATCATCACTCCGAGGGAGCTCCGCAGCGAGAACTCATCGCTCGAAAGACAGGGTCTGAAGACAGTTGTGGTAAGGGAGGCAAAGCCTGCAACCGCAAGCCAGATTCTCCAGGGTATCACCCGTGCGGCATTGAAGACCAACAGCTTCATCTCGGCTGCATCCTTCCAGGAGACAACCAAGGTGCTCAGCGAGGCTGCAATCCGCGGTCGTGTGGACTACCTTGAGGGTCTGAAGGAGAATGTCATCTGCGGTCATGCAATTCCTGCCGGAACCGGTCAGAAGGAATTCCAGGAGATTCTTGTGGCTCCGGCTGCCAGAATCCAGCAGGACCTTTCCGAACTGTAGGCTGCCTGCATAAAAAGAAACGGTGCGTATCCGAAAAGATGCGCACCGTTTTTTTTTGAAGAATTGCCGTCCGTGATGTCCTGCACAGAAGCTGTACCTGGTCATCTGTAGCTGTGCATCCCTCCCATGAACAGGTTTACTCCGAACCATGTCATGGCCACGCAGACAATAGCGCAAACCATGAATATATGGTATACTTTCGGCTGACGCAGAAACGGGAAGAATCTAACGTGGAACGGAGCGACATAGACGAGCGCAGTAATCAGAGCCCATGTCTCTTTCGGGTCCCAGGACCAGTACCCGCCCCAGGAAACGTTGGACCAGACCGAGCCGACTATGATTCCGAAGACGAGAAGAAAGCAGGCAGGGTATAGCAGAGTAAGGGAGAGACTGCGGAGATGATTCCTTTTTCCGGGGACAATCAATGCGGCTATACCTATGACGGAGCAGACAAGGAATGTCATATATGCCGTCATTATGGCAGCCACATGGACAGGCAGCAACCAGGTCCGCAGAACCGGCAGCGGCTGTCTGTATTTGTGCAGGAAGAAGAAAACCATAAAAATCATGAATCCTGCTGCGGCGAGAGCGATGCCGGCCTTCATTTTTTTGCTGACTGCTGCCCGGGCCGTTCCCCACAGGCTTTTCCGTCTGCAGGAATAGAGCAACATTCCGGCAAGCAGCAGGGCATATCCGGCATAGACTGTCCCTGTCCCGTAAGGGTCGTGGATGAAGGAAAAATAAGAGCCTCTGCGGTCTGAGTCATAGTCGGCCTGGTATATCCTCCATCCGCGATAGCGTCCTATCCTGTTCATGGATATCCTGAGCCTGGTTTCCCTGTCCCCGTCGTGTATGGTGATTCTGCTGACATAGTCTGCAGGGACTTTTGTGCCGGGGAAACATTCAACCTTGAACCCGTCTAATGAGACTGAAAACGGCAGTTCAAAGTTGGATTCTCCTTCTCCGCTTTTTCGCAGGTGCATCTGTCCCTGTTCCCTGCAGAGAGCAGTAATGACAGCGAGGGCTGTGTGGATAAGCCGGGGACTAAATCGAGTCAATGAATTCCACAACCGCATCTCTGTCTTCTTTTGATAGTCTGTAGAATTTGAAGGCACTGTCGTAGGCTTCGCTTTCCTGACTGTAGGCATGCCACATGATAGCCTCCACCACGTTCCTGGCACGACAGTCATGCAGCCTTTCCTCCGCTCCCGTATTGGCTTTTGAAAGGCCTCTACCCCATAGCGGAGTTGTCCTGCACCATGAGCCGTGAATGTCGTTCTCCATGTGGAGCCGGTGCTGTATCATATCCGTATAAGGATATATTTCCTGATTCTGATAACGCGGAAGCGGTTTGCCGCCGGTGATGGACGGTGACCAGTAGTTGTCATCCGTAGTAGTCCACTTTGGCCTGTGGCAGGTGGCGCATCCCATTTCAGTGAAGAGCCGTTTGCCTTTCTGCACTGAAACTTTGTTCAGGTTTCTGGCTCTCGGAATGGAAAGCCCCCTCTGCCATACGAGAAAATTGTAGAACTGGCTCTCGGACATTTCGGGTTCGAAATTGTGATAATTGTTGTTCCCCTGGTCGGTGGACGGGCTGAGCAGTTCAAGCACAGCCGCCGAGATGCCACCGTCTGTACCGTCGGCATAGTATGGAGAAGAAGGATCCTGTTTTATCGCGGCTATCACGCTTTCGTTCTGAGACATGGCCCTGGCCCAGGCCACGGTCGTGTACAGATTCATTCTGTCTCCTCTGGTGACGTTGGTGATATTCCATATCGCGTTTGCTCCCGGTCCGTCCTGCAGACTTGCCCGAGTGAGCGCGTATGTGAACTTCTTTGGCAGCTTCGTGCCCGCCGGAGCTGCGCTTCCGTCCGCGAACCTACCCTCGGCAAGTGTGTACCATGCAGATTGTGCGAAATCGTCTGCGGCCTTGTCCCACATCGCCGGGTTGAGCGGCGTGTATAGGGCTTCCTTTCTGTACTGTTCCCGGAGGCTGTCCGCCGGAATGGCATCCAGCAGCCCTGAGCCGATGATTCCTATCGTGGATTCCAGACGGAATGCGATGTTTTCAGGGACAGGGTCAGTATTGAAGGCCTCGCGCGGAATGTCAAGCACAGGATAGATGAGAGAATACTTTTCTCCGTCCTGGAATTCCATCGGCAGGCCGCTTTTCATGGAGGAGACAGTGACCCAGTTCAACGAAATCATGTCTTCATCGACTGGAGGAAGGAACGGCGGTACGGCCTTGGTCTGCGGCATGCCCGTAACTTCGGCTATATATGGTCCGTCATTGCTGTTGGCGCCGTCGGATGGGTGGTATATGACCAGCAGATATCCGTTGCCGAACTGTGCCCTGTACTCGTTCTGGCGTTTGCCGTGGCCGTAGCCCGGGTGGCAGTCAAGACAGGAAGTACGCAGATATGCCGGGCCGAGCCCCTTGAAAGGTTCAGTGTTTAATGTGAAATTCCTTTCGAAAGAGGCTTCTCCATTGTTGAACGCGGCTTGAAGACCCATATTCTCCACTGCCGGAGTCTCGTCTTCGTAACAGCCTTCCGTGACGTTCAGTGTCGTTCCGAGCAGGCCTCCGGGATACCATTCCGAAGCCTCGAAATTCCCGACGGCCTGTCCTACATACTTGTAGTCGGCTTCATGTCTGCCGTTCCGGCTGTCCGGCAGGCTGTCTTCAGAGCAGGACACTGCAAGGGCGCAGGCTGCGAGCAGATATATCGTATTCTTGGTTCTCATAATTGAATCGTTTTATTGAAGGACTATCCAGGAGGCTGCCTGGTTGAGCTGTGCGTCGAGGCTGTTTGCTGCGTCCATTGCCGCCTGCACTGAATCATCGGCGTAGATGTCAACGAATGCGCCCTTGCTCTGGCAGGTTCTGAGGGCTTTCAGTGTGTTTTCCAATGATTCCTCAAGGGCGGAAACCCCCTGGTATCCGTGATTCCTGAGGTAGCTCATGATTGACGCGCTTCCGGCTGTAGTCGCTCCTGATTTTCCGTAAAGGCTGTACTGGATGCTGAGTATGTTGTCGATGAAATCCTGAAACGACTTTTTGCTGTATGGGGACTCAATGTAGTTTATATCCTCGCCGGTGTGGGCGTTGCCCATTTTTACGTTCGCCACTTCGTTGCAGATGTTGGAGCATCCCGCGATGAGAATCGAGCCTATGGCTTCCTGCCAGGACGCATAGGAACTGCCGGCAGACGCGGCTCCAAGCATATTCCGGCCATAGCTGCGCTCCGATCCGGTCACGGTTACGTTGACTTCCAGTTCTTCGCAGCGTTCTGTGTATTCCTTTTCACAGTCCTCATTCCATGAGGCGCAGAGCTGCCAGCAGTTGTCGCGCAAATCTCCTGCGACTGCAGCGGCATAGATGAGTTCCTGCTTCCCGCTCACATCGTAGCGTCCGAATGCCGGGTCAGTCTCTTTTGCATTGAGTTCTGCGGCTTTCCGGACTTCGCCGTTGCGGAAAATCACGAATTCAATTCCGTGGAATCCCAAGAGCTCCTTTCCGAGTTTTCCGCCGGCGTAGAGTATGCCGTCCTCGCCGCGTAGCTGCTCAACCTGGTCGGCATTGGACAGGGAAGTGGCGAGAGCGTCCACGTCAAGAGGCCATGTGTCTATGTGCGGGTCTATTCCGAAATCCGTGGCGGCTCCGAAGAGGAATGCTTCAGACTCTTCCCAGGACTGGCGCGCCTGAAGGAACTTTTCAGCAATGGCCTCCAGCTCCGTCTGCGAGAGCGATGCCGTCTCTTTTTCAGCCGCGGCCTTCAGGAGTTCGTACAGTTCCGAAGACTCCCTTGCAAGGTCAGCATAAATTGAATAGATAACGTTAGGCACATACTGTTCGACTATGGCCTTCATTTCCTTTTCTTCTCCGGTCAGTTCTCCGGACTGCGGTGTTTTGATTTTTTCGCAGGAAACCGCTGCTGCGGCGAGTGCACAGAGCGCGGTTGCAATTGATGTTCTGAAAGTTCTCATATTGTCTATTTTTTGTAAAAACACTGGTATGCGATGCCGATTGAAACAGACGGCTCATTGTTGTATTTCGGATTCAGGAATCGTTCGCTGAATTCAGCCTTGACCGCAATCTCAGGACGCGGAAACCAGTTCAGTCCCACGGCAATCCTGTGCTTCGAAGTGAAATCGTATTCCTGCTGACCTTCTTCGGGAATATAGGAATCGTAGTATTCATATCTTCCGAAGACGAAGAGTCTCTGTCCGTCGTCCTTTTTTCTGTGGAACAGGTGCAGTATGTCATAACCTCCTTCGACGCCGGCGGTCCAGGCGGCCTTCCCGACCGGATTCTTCCTGTAAGGGGCGTTGTTTGAGGTGAGGTTTCTCTTTATGGTGCTGATTGTGGCGGCGTCAAAGACATGTCCGTAGTCTGCGTTTCCTCTGACAATGAGGTCCCTGCCCTTGTAGGCGAAGTCGAACGAGCCTATGAGCGTAGTCCCCTTGACTTCGGCGTATCTGGTGTCATGCATGTCGTTGGGATATGAATTATGCATGGAGTTGCCGGCATATCCGCTTGCCGAGAGACGCAGTCCGCTGACCGGCCTGTTGTCGACGCGGGCGGCAAAACCGTAGTTGTTGGCTACCTTGAATTCGTATGGGGAGCCTGCACCGCCGTTGATGAAATTGTCCCTGTCGAACATGAATGCGTCCAGTCCGGAAACTATCATTGCCGTATATGTCCATGCCCCGGCCTGTCCCCAAAGGCTTATCCCGGTGTCATGCCAGGTGGACGGCAGTATCGTGGCTTCGCCCTCGGGACGGTATACAGTGAAGAACTCAAGGGGTTCGTGGGCGTTGTTCAGGCCTCCTACCGGAACGATCATGTGACCGATGCGGAGATTCAGCTGCGGCATGAACGACTTTTGAATCCAGAACTGTTCGAGTTCCACGTCTCCTCCCTTCTCAGTTTCCGTCTCCCACTCTCCGGCTTCCGTGAATTCCTTTTCCACCGACGAGCCGGTGCCCGTGTGTTCGAATTCTATTTCGCTTTGCAGAAGCCATCCGTGCCCGAAGTCATAACCTAAATATACCACTAAGTGCGGAATGTCGAATCTGCCGTGGCTGGGGTCGTTCCTGTACTTGTCCGGACTTGAGTAGCGGTATACATTGTCGCTGTAGAAATTTCTTGTCATGGCCACCTCTCCGTAACCTCCTACGCTCAGCTTCTGCGCGAAACAGGAAAGCGATGCGAGCGATGCCGCTACGGCGGCGGTGACAGCCTTGTTCATCATTTTCATATTGTGCCTGACTGATAAGTTTGTTTGACTGAAAACGGTCGCAAAGGTACTCCGGAGCGGGACTGTTGTCAATCGCAAGAAATCGTTACCTAAGAATGGCTATCCGGAATGGACGTATATAGCCGATAATTGCTATTGCATCCCGTCTTCAAAGTTTGCTATCTTTGCACAACCATGAAACATACGATACTACCGAATACGAAACTCTCGGACATAATAGACTTGAATTTCGGCCTGCTCAGGGTGTTGCCGCGCATAGGCGTGGACCTGCAGTATTGTGACCGTTCCCTTGCCGAGGCCTGTTCGCTTTCCGGCGCGGACCTGCACAGTACGCTCATGATATGCAATGCGGAGACTTTCGACGGCTATTCCCCTTCATCGGATGAAATCGCGCGGGGCGACATTGAATGTGTCATGCGCTATCTGCATGATTCGCATCTATATTACAACAGAGACGCGCTCGTGAACCTCGAAAAGACGGTGGACGCGCTTATGGCGGGATTTCCGCAAAGGCAGAAAGACATACTCACCGGATTTGTCCGCGAATACAAGGAGGAACTGGCCAGGCATTTCGACTACGAGGAGAACTGCCTGTATCCGTATATCCGCTCGCTTGAGCGGGGTGAGCGCGATGCAGGCTACAATGTGGACGTCTATGCCGAAAAGCATGAGAATGTCGAAGCGAAACTATGCGATCTGAAGAATATCATCATGCGCTACCTTCCGGAGAATTGCGACAACAGTCTTCGGGCCGCCGCCCTGCTGCTGATATATCATCTTGAGGAGGATCTCCGGCGACATACCATAGTCGAAAATGTCGTTCTCGTGCCTATGACAAGGAGGATGGAAAATGGAGAAAAGGAGTAGGGCGGCATTGATAATCCCGTCTGTCGTAGTGTCCAGGGGGATAGAGACCATATTGGAGGAATCAGGTTCTTTTCACGTCATCGGAACTTTCCATGACTTTTCCCGCTCCGATGCTTCCCGGCTGAACGGCCTTGAGCCTGATATCGTGATTCTCGATCCTGCAGTTTTCGATGCAGCGGACCGAAAACGCGCGAGGGAGTATATGAGGGAAGTGACTGACGTTCCGGTGGCGGTAGTGGAAGGTGTGCTTCCGCTTGCCATGGAGGGCCGTTTCGAGGGCAGTCTCAGTCTCATGGATGAGCCGCCGGCAATAGTAAGTGCGCTCCGTCATGCGATGAACGGCCCTCAGGACACCGCGAGGTCCGATGCTTCGGGTGAACTGTCCGTGCGCGAGAAAGAAATACTTGTCTGCGTGGCTAAGGGCATGCTGAACAAGGAGATTGCGGATAAATTCAACATAAGCATATACACTGTGATAACTCATAGGAAGAACATCACTCACAAGACCGGCATCAAGACCGTTGCCGGACTTACCGTGTATGCCCTTCTCAACAACCTTATAGATTTGAACTGCGTAGAATGAACTGGACTGGAATAATTGTAGGGGCGGCGACGTTTTTCATAATAGGCGTATGCCATCCCGTTGTGATAAGAATGGAATATCGTTTCGGCAAGAAAAGCTGGCCTGTGTTTCTGGCGGCCGGGCTTGTCTTCGCAGCCGGTTCCCTGTTTGCAGGGGATTTGTTCGCTACAATCTTGGGAGCATGGGCATTTTCCTGCTTCTGGGGCATAGGGGAGATGTTTTCACAGGAAAAGCGGGTCCTGAAAGGCTGGTTTCCGGAAAACCCTGCCCGGCATGAGTATTATGAAGAGCTGCGCAGGAAGATGAAACATGAAGAACTGCATCCTGAAATGAAATCCTGATGACATGGAGCGGATTCCGGAATAAGATGTATATTTGCGGGATGAAATGTTGAACAAGATTCCTGTGAAGATATGAGAAAACATACGAAGTTCTCCAAAGCGATGCTCGTCCTCTGCTCCATTCTGTTCGTGGGCGGCATAGCTTCTCTCTGCGTGGTCGAGGATGATGCGACTCAGAGCCGTCTGGCATTCCAGACATTTGAAGTGGCTCTGATGATATTCCTGATATTCGTGCCGGACATCCTGAACAGAATCATGCGCGTCAAGATTCCGGCAGTCATGGAAATCATATTCGTGGCGTTCAATTTCTGTTGTCTCATTCTCGGGGACGTGGCCGATTTCTATGGCAGGATTCCATGGTGGGATTCTCTTGAGCACGGAATGTCAGGAGTTCTGCTCGGTATATTGGGATATGTCATAATCAACACTTTCAACAGCGTGGAGGGCAACAAGCTGCGTTATTCTCCTTTCTTCGTCTCGCTTTGGGTCATCAGCTTCGCTCTTGCCGTGGGTGCGGTGTGGGAAATAATCGAATTCATAACGGACGGCCTCTTCGGACTCAATTCGCAGCAGTTCATGGAGACAAGCGGCACCTATGACAACGGCGTCCCTCTGGTCGGACATGAGGCCTTGCGTGACACGATGGAAGATCTCATGCTTGATCTTGCAGGCTCTTTCGTGATTTCAGTGATAGGCTATTTCGACCTCAAGAAACAGCGCAAGGGTATTGCCAATCTGGCTTTGGACAAGGAACCGGAGGAAACGCAGAAGTGATATTCTCCGGCTGCGGACTTCGTTTGTGACGGCAATCCTTTCCGTGTGCGGGCCCGTCTGCAGCCTGTCCCGTTGCTATTCCGGCTCTGACTCACCGCTATTCCGGCTCTGTCCCGTCGTCAAATCCCTTGGATTTTTTCAGTATGCGGATTGCGCATTGAAGGTCCTGAATGTGGGTGTCCTTGTCCCTGACAGACGCTTCGAGCATCTTGACCTGGATTTTGCATTGGTTGAGTTCATTGTATATCTCCAGCAGTTCCAGACTGCCGGACTGATGTTTTTCAGTCTGGTACGGCTCTTCACAGTCTTCCAGTACCTTCCCTTCCAGTTGTCCTTCCAGCAGGTCCTTCTCGTCCACTCCCAAGACTCTGGCTATTTTTCCGACTATCGGCTTCAGCAGTATCGTGTTCCCTGATTCGATACTGCGGTAGTGAGTGACGGACGTGCCTAACTTGCTGGCCATCATTTCCTGTGTGTAACCTTTGTCTTTCCTGAAATGCTGAATATTGCTTTTGATTGATGTGTTATCCATAATTATATGGCTTTTGCTAACAAAAATATATTAGAATACCATACTAAGACAGCAACAAAAACAGACTATCGCAACATTTTGTTGTGTTGCAATATAGCGAAACTTTATTACGGAGACAGTAGTCCGATGCCTGGCGGCATGCTCAGAACAGCAGCATCAGCAGTTGGGCGGAGATGACGCGGAGGAATATTCCGACTGGATAGACCGTGGCGTAGGCGACGGAAGGCTCGTCGTCATCGACGGTGCTGAGAGCATAGTTGAGGGCGATGGGATTTGCCATGATTCCGCAGAGCATCCCTACGTTCGAGCCGTATTCGACCTTAAAGAAACGCGATGCAAGATAGCCGAACAAAAGCACCGGTACAATTGCGAAGACAAGGCTTATTGCAATCCAGACAAGTCCTTCCGGGCACATCACGGTCTCGAAGAAACCAGGCCCTGCGCCCAGTCCGAGGCAGGCAAGATATACTGCCAGACCGAATTGTCTGAGCATCAGGTTCGCGCTGTATGTGGTGTAGGTTGTCAGATGCAGCCGTGGTCCGAACGCTCCCATGAGTATGCCCATTATAATAGGCCCTCCGGCTATGCCCAGCTTGACCGGCACGCTCATTCCGGGAAGGAACAGGGGGATGCTGCCGAGTACGAGTCCCAAAATCAGTCCTATGAAAATGGAGAATAGATTAGGGTTCCTCAATTCTTTTTCCTGGTTTCCCAATACTTCGGAAACGTTGTCAATGGCTTTGGCCTGTCCCACTATCGTGAGCTTGTCTCCGATCTGCAGTCTCAGGTGGCTGGAAGGCAGTATGTCGATTCCGGCACGGTTTACACGGGTTATGTTGATGCCGTAGGTGTTGCGCAGGTGCAGGTCGCCCAGTTTCGCCCCGTTCACTTTCTCTTTGGTGACCAGGACATGCCGCGAGACAAGCTGTCCGTCGATGACGTTCCAGTCAATGTCCTTTTTGTTCCAGTCCTTATGGACGATTTTTCCGAAAAGTTTTTCAGCCATGCCGGTTTCATGCTCCTTGCACAGCACTAATACGTGTTCACCGCTTTCGAGCACTGTATCTCCGTTAGGGATTATCACTTGTCCTATCGGCGCATTCTCTCCTTTCTCGGTGAGTTTCCATACTCTCGACACCACTATATGGAATTTCACGTCTTTCATTATGTCACGTATGTTCCTGCCTGTGATGTCAGAATTGCTGATTTCAAATTCGGCAATGAAGGTCGGGTTCTCGTGGACTTCCGATTTCGCCCCGTTTTTATGGAACATCGCTTTCAGGATTATGACACAGAGAATCACCCCTATGACTCCGAAAGGGTAGGCGACGGCACAGGCCATGGCCATGCGGTTCGAGGTTTCCGATGCTGACGGATCAGTGTCAAGCAGAGCCTGCTGGGCGGCTCCGAGCATGGGGGTATTTGTAACGGCACCTGAGAGAAGTCCCATCGATGTCGGGAACGGTACAAATGAAGCCAGATGTGCGCAGACTGCAAGTGCAGAGCCTGTCACAAGCACTCCGAATGAAAGCAGATTGAGTTTGAGACCGCCTTTTTTCAAGGATGGAAAGAAACTTGGCCCGACCTGGAGCCCGAGGGCGTAGACGAAAAGTATAAGCCCGAAATTCTGTGCCAAGGCAAGCATCTGAGGGTCGATTCCGAGCCCGAAATGACCGGCGACGATGCCGGCGAAAAACACGAAAGTGACTCCCAATGACACTCCCTTGAAACGGAATCTGCTGCATGCGAGTCCGACTGCACAGATGAGCGAAATGGCTATGATAGCCTGAATGAACGACTGTTTTGTGAACAGGTCAGTGAACCATTCCATATCAAATATACCCTTTAATATATAAAATATCCTATGAAACCGGCTGCGACAATTATGATTATGGCGTTTGTGTTGAAGAACATCTGGGCTATGAACGCAGCACCGAAGAGTGCCCATGATTTCCAGTCGGAGAAGGTCTCTCTGTTGATGAGAAGTACGGCGGCAGCTCCTATCAGTCCGGCTACGGTTGGTTTGAGGCCGTCCATAATCCCTTTGTAGATCCTGTTCTCGCTGAATTTCTTGAGGGCGAAGCACATCCCGAGGACTATCATGAACGATGGAAGCACAACGGCAGCCGTGGCGGTGAATGATCCTAAAACGCAAAGAATTTCCGAGGCTCCGCTATTCTGCAGGACCGTATAGCCTACGTATGTGGCTGAATTGATTCCTACAGGACCGGGTGTCATCTGTGAAATGGCGACTATATCCGTGAATTCCTGTATGCTTATCCATGCGTGCGTGTCCACTACCTGATGCTGTATGAGCGGCAGCATGGCATATCCTCCGCCGATGGTGAATGCTCCGATCAGAAAGAAAGTGTAGAACAGTTCTATGAATATCATAATCAGTCGTTGTCTTTGGTTTTCATGTCCCGTTCTTTGTATAGGGCAATGGCTATGAAAAGAACGATTACTATGATGAGTACATACACTGGCGATATGCCGAGGAAGCTCACTGCTCCGAGAGATGCGGCCGTAAGAAGCCATTTCCACCAGCAGTCGTTGTTTTTGCGTACCATGTTTATCATAGGCACCATGATCAGGGCGACTACGACAGGACGTATGCCTTTGAATATGCGGAGAACTGCCGGGTTATCCTGGAAATCGCTGAATATGACGGCGACTGCGAGTATTATGAGGAACGGGGGGAGGATGCTGCCGATCGTGGCTACTATGCTGCCTTTGACGCCTTTGAGCCGGAATCCCGTAAATATGGACATATTGACGGCAAGAAGCCCCGGAGCGGTCTGGGCGAGGGTCAGGAGTTCTGAAAATTCGTTTTCGGAAAGCCATCTGCGCTTTACGAGTTCATCCTGGATGAGAGAAATCATGGCGAATCCTCCGCCGATTGTGAATGCCCCTATTTTGGCAAAAACCAAGAATAGCTGGAGCAGACTTGCATCTTGAAGTGTAGATTCCTTTTCGTTTCCCATCTCTGTTTCTGATTTCGGGTGCAAAAGTATGAAAAAAAAGTGAAAAAAGTTTGGAGATTTGAAAATTGTCCGTATCTTTGCAGCCCGTTTGAGAAAAACGGAGTTCATTGAAAAGACTGAGAAGAAGACTTTCGGAGTTACGGTTGGGCCGCGAGGCCG
>CABQAB010000021.1 GCA_902461985.1 uncultured Bacteroidales bacterium
CTTCCTGGACTTCGTCCGGACGGCAGTTGAGCTTGTCCACCTTGTTGATGACAACAATCGGCTTTTTGCCCATTTCAATGGCTTTCTGCAGCACGAAACGTGTCTGCGGCATACAGCCCTCAAAGGCGTCCACAAGCAGGAGCACTCCGTCTGCCATATTCAGGACCCTCTCCACCTCGCCTCCGAAGTCGCTATGCCCCGGAGTGTCTATAATATTGATTTTTACGTCTTTATAAACGACAGATACGTTTTTTGCAAGGATTGTGATACCTCGCTCCCTTTCAAGGTCGTTATTGTCGAGTATCAGTTCTCCAAGGTTTTCCTGGCCTCTCACCAGTTTCGCCTGATAAATCATCCTGTCCACAAGAGTGGTCTTGCCATGGTCCACATGGGCGATGATTGCGATGTTTCTTATTTCCATATTCATTGCCTTATTTCGGGGGTGCAAAGGTATAAAAAAAGCGCAATATTACAATTTACTTTTCTTCGTAGCGATATAGGTTTCAATATTGTGTGCGATGCCGGCGACCAGTCTTTCCCTCGCCTCGATGCTCGCCCAGCCTATATGCGGCGAAAAGGACAGTCGTTCAGGATGCGTGGCTTTCAGGAACGGATGGTCCTGCGGCAGCGGTTCGGTTTCAAAAACATCCGCAGCGGCTCCGGCTATCACTCCGGAATCCACGGCCCGCACAAGAGCGGATTCATCCACGATGCCTCCCCTGCCCATGTTCAGAAGTATGGCATCCGGCTTCATCTTTTCCAGTTCTTCCGCCCCTATCAGAGATTTGGTGGCTTCATTCAGCGGAGCATGGATGCTCACAACGTCAGATTCTGACAGAAGTCTTTCCAATGTTACGGAAGGATATTCATGACAATGGGACGTACCGGATGTTGAGAAATAACTGACTTCCATTCCGAATGCCGATGCCACCGCCGCTACTCTCCTGCCTATGGTCCCCATGCCGATTATGCCCATGCGCTTCCTCGCCAATTCCCGGAAAGGCATGCTGACATCAGTGAAAATGCCTCCTGCAGAATAATCTCCCGACTTGACTTTTCCATCATATTGACGGGCCTTGCATACGAGGTTGAGTATGTGCATGAAAGTAAGCTGGACCACAGATTCAGTCGAATAGCCCGCCACGTTCTTTACCGAAATCCCTTTTTCTGCGGCATATCCGATGTCGATATTATTGACTCCTGTAGCCGCCTCGCATATAAGTTTCAACGAGGAAGCGGCATCAACCAGTTCCCTGTCGACCTTCACCTTATTTATTATAAGAACTTCGGCATCCCTGACCCGCTCCAAAGCTTCCGCCGGAGTTGACGTCTGCCAGCACACAAGTTCACCCAGACAGCGCAAAGGCTCCAGGCTCACGTCCCCGCCCACTGTCGCGGCATCCAAAAACACGATTTTCATATTCTCTTCCATATTGTATTTTCCAAAGGAAAAAAGCAGCGACGTAAACGTCACTGCTTTTTGTGCGCGAGACCAGAGTCGAACTGGCACGCCATTGCTGGCACTACCTTCTGAGAGTAGCGCGTCTACCAATTTCGCCACCCGCGCTCAGAATGGACTGCAAAGATAGAGAAAGTCGAGTGCAAAAGCAAATTTATTTTGATTTTGCCGAACCTTTTCGATAAGCCGAAAGCAGAGGGAAAACTTGTTTTCACTATGCCGAGGCGAGAAAAGTGGCGTATGAAATACGAAAGTTTATTTCCGATAGGAGCTAAAGCGACCCAAGAGGTCAGGGGAATCCGGTCCCCTGCGCCCCTATAGGGGCAGTCGCATCGCGACGGGGTTAAAAAAAAGGAGGGCTTTACCCTCCTTTGCAGCAATCAGGAAAGTTTATTTCCTGATTGCTGCAATACCTGGCAATTCAATACCCTCAAGATATTCGAGCATTGCGCCGCCGCCGGTAGACACATAGCTTACCTTGTCGGCATAGCCCATCTGAGTGACTGCAGCCACAGAGTCTCCGCCTCCTACAAGGGTGAACGCGCCTTTCTCCGTCGCTTTTGCAAGCATCTCGGCAACCTTCATGGTGCCTTTTGCGAATGCAGGGATTTCAAATACGCCTACAGGACCGTTCCAGAGGATGGTCTTGGACTGCATGATGATTTCCTCCCAAGTGGCGAGGGAACTTGCAGCGGCATCTACGCCCTCCCATCCGTCAGGAATTTCAGTGTTGAGGCAGACTTTAGTGTTGGCGTTCTCCGAGAAAGCGTCGGCGATTACGACTTCGTTTGAAAGATAGAGTTTCACTCCCTTGTCCTCGGCTTTCTTGAGGATGTTGAGCGCGAGTTCCATCTGGTCGTCCTCACAGAGTGAGTTTCCGATTTTGCCGCCGAGAGCCTTTTTGAAGGTATATACCATACCGCCGCCGATGATCATATTGTCCACAGCGTCGAAAAGGTGTTCGATGATACCGATTTTGGATGAAACCTTCGCTCCGCCGATGATTGCGGTGACAGGGTGCTCAGGAGTCTTAAGCACGCGGTCGATAGCCTTGATTTCTCCTTCCATCACATAGCCGAACATCTTGTCATTAGGGAAGTAGTCTGCGATGAGGGCTGTGGAGGCGTGGGCACGGTGAGCCGTTCCGAATGCGTCGTTGATGTAGCAGTCAGCATAAGAAGCGAGTTTTGCGACGAATTTCTTCTGGCTTTCCTTGAGCGCGGCCTTTGCGGCTTTCTTCTCTTCGTCAGTCGCATCTTCTGCAAGTCCTCTTGGTTTTCCCTCTTCTTCCGCATAGAAACGGAGGTTTTCAAGAAGAAGCACCTCTCCCGCCTTGAGGGCTGCCACCTGCGCATCTGCATTCTGGCAGTCGTCAGCAAATTTTACCGGCACGCCGAGAAGCTGCTCCACTCTTGCAATCACGTGTTTGAGAGAGAATTTCTCTGCCACTCCCTTAGGACGGCCGAGGTGTGACATGATGATAAGTGAGCCTCCCTTTTCAAGAACTTTCTTGAGAGTAGGGATTGCGGCACGGATTCTCGTGTCGTCAGTGATTTCGAACTTTTCGTTGAGAGGAACGTTGAAGTCCACGCGAACGATGGCTTTTTTGCCGGCGAAATCATAAGTAGAAATGTTCTGTTGCATAATTCTGTTATATAATTTTAAATCTTGTCCAAGATTGCTTTTTTTGTTTCACGAGCCTATTTTCCCGTCTCCTGCACCGTAAAGCCGGTTTTCTCTCTGCTCCCGTCTTCTCTGTTAGTCATTGCGCAGAATGTCCCTTGCAAGACGCGTGAAGCATCTGCAAAGGTAGCAATTTTTTCATTACCTTTGCAATCCGGCGGAAATGGTTTCTTGCCGGAAAGTCAACAAAGAAATTCAACGCTATGAACATAGAGACTCCCGATCCGGATTGGAAAGACTATCAGCTGATTGACTGCGGAAACTTCGAGAAACTGGAACGTTTCGGCAACGTCGTCATGGCACGTCCCGAACCCAAGGCACTTTGGGACAAAAGCCTGTCCGAGGGAGAATGGAACAGGCTTATGCACACCCGCTTCACTCCGGGAGCAGGTTTCGGCAAGGCGGGCAAGGAAGACAGCGGCACATGGAACAGGTTCAAACGCATGGATGACCAGTGGTACATAAACTACTCGGGAACTGGCGGGCCGTCTTTCAGGCTCAGGCTCGGGCTCACCTCTTTCAAGCATGTCGGGGTGTTCCCGGAACAGGCACCGAACTGGGAATTCATATATTCGAGGACCAGGGCTTTAGTTGAAAAGGCCAAAGCCGAAGGCAGGCCTGCTCCTCGTGTCCTGAACCTGTTCGCCTATACGGGGGCGGCTTCCCTCGCTGCAAAGGCTGCCGGAGCGGACGTGACACATCTCGATTCCGTGCGGCAGGTGGTGACATGGGCGAAAGGCAATATGGAAGCCAGCAGACTTGACAATATCAGGTGGATAGTGGAAGACGCACTGAAATTCGCCCGTCGCGAGGCAAAGCGGGGCAATGTCTACCAGGGCATAATCCTCGACCCTCCTGCCTACGGGCACGGGCCTGACGGCGAGAAATGGAAACTTGACGAATGTCTCAACGAAATGCTCAAATGCGTTTCCGCCATCCTCGCCCCGGTAGACAGTTTCATGGTCCTGAATCTCTACTCCAACGGCTTCAGTGCAGTCCTCGGCGAGACCATGGTGCGCCAGAACTTCTGCCTCAAGACCGCCTTCAAGGACCTGCAGTCCGGCGAACTCGTCCTCAGGGACAGCAGCGGCAAACTCCTTCCGCTGAGCATAGTCGTCAGGCTGGAGAGGTAGATAATGGAGCTTACGATACGATTTATTCAATCGGAATCTTTGTACTTCTTTTGATATTCTTTCTCGTTTTTTGTTTCAACGAACATCGTCGAATACTGATAATTATTGACGAAAATACTTATTATATCAAATTTTGTTGCAGAAATATGTGTCAAAATCGGTTTTTGGCAAACGACTACCTGCGGCAACAACCTTGGAAATAAAATCATCGGCCTCTGATTGTGTCATCAGCTTTCTACGGATAGCATAATACAAGAAATCTATTGTCGTCAGATATGTAATGCCGTGTTCTTCGCAATATTTGCATATATCCAGCAAATTGCTGCTCCCCAATACATCATTATGATATAGACAATATACCATACAGGCACTTTCCCCTTTTCCAAGACCCGGCCCATTTACGGAGGTTAGCCTTGAAAACTCTCTAATCTCTCCCGAAGAGTTGCCGAACTGTTCTTCGGTAACAGTCTTGTCCCTGGATATCAACTTATCCAATTCAGCCATAAAAAGAAAGGGTATTTCACGCTTGACTACATCCAGAACCAAAAATTGGTATTCCGGAAAAATCTTCGGCAACAATGACAGTTTTCCGCCTTTGGAGAAATGGATTATGACATCCGCATCCAGAACTATTTTAATCTTCTTCTCTGGCATTGCGAATCATATTAAGAAGTTCATTGTAGTGTCCTTCTGATATTTTGCCATCTTCGAAGAGCAATCTGGCTTTTTCTCCGAAATCCCCAATGACCAGGCCCTCATTGCCTTTTTCGTAAAGAGACAAATCATAACCATACTCAAGTGCGGAGTCTTTGACTGCAATAACCTCCAACTTATCCAACTGATGTTGATTGATAACCCCAATATCCTTCAACCTTATCAGCAAGGTGTTCCGTGACACTCCGAAATACTGTTCCATTCTGAGGACAGTAGCAAGCTGTATTTCATGGCCAGCCGCTTCTTTGGGACTTATCATGGAAAGCAGTCCCTCTCGGGGCATCAACAATGCGGATGCGAACCTGTTGGCATTTTTTTCTTCAGCGGATATGGCTTGTCCACACATATGAGGAACGGGACGTTCCTCAAAATAAAGATGATAGAGTTCGTGGGCTATAGTAAAATGCTGTCTTCCTCTCGTACTGTTGCTGTTGACTAAAATAAATTTCTTGTCAGTAGAAGATTTACAACCTACGCCGTACGATTTTTCCGATAACGGCATATACACAGCCGTAATTCCCAATTTTCTTATCAGAGTCTTGACATTTATCGGCTCTGTCAGATTCAGTTCGCAGGTGCAACGGAATTTGGCAGCCAACAATTCCGCTTCTTTAAAGGATAATTTGCTCATCTTGCCAACAGATTGTCCATTTTAAGGGAATTTTTGACTATGCACTTGAACCGCGCCAGCTGCCGCATATCTTCAGGAGTAAGATTGTCAACCCTGAAAGCAGTGGCGAGCATATTCTCAACGACACTGCTATCTTCGGAATACAACTCACTTATTTCACATCCATACAGGTCTGACAATCGCTCCATAACCGCAAACGGCAACTCTCTTGCGGCTGATTCATAATTGGCGTACGCTGAACGTCCGACACCCAAGAAAGATGCCACATTGTCCTGCGTAAAATTGCAAGCCTCACGCAAACTCTTGATATTCCGAGCTATAACTTGTATTTCATCCATATTCAAACTGAACAAGGTGTTAAAGAAAGTGTGACAAAAGTAGAATATAAAAATAAATTTAGCAAATTTTGCCACAGATATTTCTAAAACATTCAAGTCTATCCGTTAAGGAAAGATAGTTTATAAACAACAGCCTCAAGACGGCCTTCAAGGACCTGCAGTCAGGCGAACTCAAGTCAGCCCAAAGAATCATCACGAAGGCCGATTCGTTTTCCATACCGGGCATAGTGCGTCCTACGCCGGCGTTGATGTAGGTAGGGTCGGTGATGGTGTAGATTGTCCCGTCACATTTAACATAGTCTCCGTGCGCTCCGTCCCGGAAAGCCACGGCTGCGGCGAGGTGACGCGGGTAGAGAACAAGCGCGACAGGAAGACCGACAAGGTCACGGACGAGTCTCGAAAATAGGACAGCCCTGTCCTCACAATCCGAATACGGATAGTAAAGCGTTTCTTCGGGATAGAACCCTCTGTTGGACACGCCACAGGCTTCTATGTCAGTTTTGTATTCAAAAGCAGTCTGCACGAAATTGAGAATGATTTCCACCTTGTCCAGTTCGTTTTTCCCTTCTAAGGACGCATTAAGTGCGGGATAGAGAGTCCGGACTACCGTTTCATCCATGGGAAAAGAAGCGAGATAGGCATAGAAAGTCTCATAGTCATTGCCGAAGTACCCCTGAGGATAATTGTCGTACAATTCAATCAGACTGAGATTGACGGAGACATCCGCTTTGGCGTTCCTGTAGAATTCTGAAGCCAGAGTTCGCGGTTCGGACGGCTTTTCAGCAAGACATATAGGATGCTCCGGTATGAATCTCATAGGCAATGTGCCCGTGAACTCTCCTGCGACTATCCATATTGAACCGCTGCTTGCACAATCAATATCATAATATCTCACGTTGTTGATTGTGTAGTAAGCCGCATTGACAAGACATATATCCGTGGCAAGGAAGAGATAAAGGTCATCTGAATTGTCCCTTCCCAACCTTACGTCATATCCGAACTGCGTCAGTATGAATGCCCGCAGCAGGATTCTGTCATTCCTTTCCGGATATACAGCAGCTGCGAACTCCTTGAGAATATTGGCTAACTGCCAGTCGCACAGAGAGAATTCGTCCCTGATTCCCAACAGATCCGAAAGCATGGGGTTGAAGTCGTCAGAACTCATCCTTCTCCAGAAATCAGCCACAGCAGACTCGTCTGAAGACTGGAGATGCGGCAGTTTTGTCTTGTCGAGCCGGACCGGACAGCAGGCATAGTCTGTACAGACCATGACATACGGATAATCATCCGGCACGTCTCCGTCGATGACAACCGGTTCCGGCGCAGGTGACGGTTTGCGTTTCGGCAGAAGCCCGTCTATCGGCTGCGGATTCGGTACGACTGGTTTGATTTTGTCCTCCTCAGGCATTTCGATAGGCCTGACAGGATTGATGTCAGGTGCCTTTACGGCCGAATGGGCCTGCATCCACACCCATTTGCGCCGGAGCATCAGCTCGTATGCCGCATTCCTCTCCGCCTTGAACTCGGCCATAGCCTGCTCCTGCCGGTTCTTGAATGCCTGCAGTTTTTCAGTCCTTGCTTTCTCGAAATCGGAAAACCGCTCGTTGCTTTGCGCGGCTGAGAGGACAGGAACTGCAGACAGAATTATTGTCGCGAGAAAAAAGTCAACTTTCATAATCAATCGAATATATTTACGTCAAGTCCGCCGAGCAGAGGAATAAGCCAGCCCCAGGACAATGAATGAACCCAGCTCAAGGTAAAGGTCGGGACGAAATTGCCCTGATAAACCTGACATCCTATTCCTATGTCGAACAGTCCTGTTGCAAAATCGAGGTTCGCGAAATCAATGCGGATACCGAAGTCTCCCATGAATTCGCTGTTCTGGACTCCCATTCCACCATAGAGAAAGAGGTCGAAATCGTCGGATATGTCAGGCAGGCAACTGAACATGGGGCCGGCGGCTATTGAATATCCACCGTCAAAGCCCACGAGGAAAGAACCATACAGTCCCAGCGATGTCGGAGACCATGAATAATAGGCACCGGCCATCCATTCGTCTTCGGAGGTGTCGTAGGCGGTGCTCATGCCGAAATAATGATGGGTGTCAGTATATCTATCAAACTGGGCCAGAAGTCCAGGGAAAAGGGCGAGACCCACGGTCGGCACAGCCTGATCTGAACTGAATTTCGCACCCAGAGTCAAGGAGGCAAAAGAGAAACTGCTGTAGTCATTCCATGCATCGATGTTGAAACGGAAGCCGGTATCTACCATCCATCTCCACTTCATAGATTTGAAAAGAGGGTCGGGAGTGAAGAAATAGTTGTCCTCATATTTTGCGCCTATTCCTGCATAGAACTGGAAATCCAGCGCGGAAGAGTCATCCGTGAATCTGAATGTAGGACCAACTGCCATCGACACGCCCAGGTCCGTGGAAAGGGCGAGAGAGGAATGAAGACCTAAATGATTTCCGATATAATCAAAATTGAGACCTATCCAATGCCTGTCAGCAGAGTCGAAATATTCGGCTTCTTTATATGGGATTCCGTAGCCGTATGTCATCTCAAGAAAATAACGGCTGAAAGATTCCCTTTCCGAGTACCATCCGGTTGCTGCCCCGATTCCTGGAAAGAGGGAGATACCGGCCGTAGGTATGATTTTGTCAGAACTTATTTTCGCGCCCAGAGTCAAAGATGCGAAAGAAAACTCACAGCAGTCGTTCCAGTCGTCAATGTTGAATCTCACTCCGGCATCGACCATCCATTTCCAGTTGTTGGACTTGAAAAGAGGGTCCTGGACGGGGGAATAAGGGTCGTAGCGGAATCCTAAGCCAGCGTAGACTTGAAAATCCAGGTCATTCTTGTGCGATGAGGTGCATCTGAGGTTAGGTCCGATTGCCAGAGCGACGTCACCGTTTGCGGTGAAAGCGAACGAAGAATGAAGACCTATGTGCGACTGTATGAAATCATAGTTGAGACCGTACCAGTGGGGCGAACGCTTGACTGCCTTGTCGTACTTGTCTGCGTATGAAGAATAGTCCACCTCGGCGTCACCTTCCATATCCGGGTTTTCGGATGCAGGCGGAACAAACAAGGACGCATCGACTCCTGGGAGACCTCCGAGAGGAAAACCGTATCCGTAGGTGATTTCTCCGAAATGGCTTGCAAAAGTCTGGTGCTCGGAAATCCAGTGACGCTTTTTCAGATTGACGAATACATCAGTTGTCCGGCCTTCCTGGATGCTGAAAGTCCGGTCACTGCTGTAATAGCCTTTTTTGCTCGCCGTCAGATTGTATGTCCCTATTGGCAGTTGTTTTGTGAGAGGCGTAGTGTACAGTTCCCCTGTATATCCGTTTCCGGTCAAGATAACGGAAGCGTTTTTCGTGGCTGTTATTTTTGCGGTACCGGTCTTTACGGCAGGGTCGGGAATCCTGATGTCGTTTTCTTTGCCATAGACCACTTCCGCCCGGATATGTCCGTCATTGTGACCTTCCCTGCTTGAATAAAAGTCGTGCCAGCCTTCGTCCATGGAACCTGACCATGTCGAAGAATTTGAAAGGAACTCGTGATTGTCTCCATATATCTTTGCATTGGCCCCGGTTGAGAGTTTTACGGACACTTTTCTGCGGCCTTTTTCCAGTCTGATGTCCGAAAGAGTCAGTTTCTGGTTATGTGCAATCTCTATTGTCCTGGTCTGAGGGATGTAGCCGTCTTTGGTTATATGCAATGTGTGAGAGCCTATCAGCAACTCGTTCCTGATGAAAGGGGCTTCTGTTTCAGATCCGGAATCTATGCGGACCATACAGTATTTCGGAACAGTCTGGGTGACTTCCAGCGTTCCGCAAAGAGGTATTGGAGCATCGACTTCTTTCTTCAAAGTCTGCCCGTCATTGACCGAGAAACCGACGCTCTGCGAACGGTGACCTGCTTTTCTGGATTCAAGTTTATGGTTGATGCCGCTGCTGACATTGCCTGTCCATGAGCCTTTGCCTTTGTACTCTCCGTTCACATAGAGTTCAGCCTCGGAATCTGGACAGGTACAGACCACCATCCCGAAATTGGCTGAAAGATTTATGTCGACGTTCTTGACGGAGCCGTCTGAAGGAACATTCACCGACACTGTCGCTGGATGCCAGTCTCGTTTCTGGACAGTCACACTCACGTTCCCGGTTCTGATTTTCTCCGGAATCTTCAGAGGGGTTGTTCCATTGACCCGCTCTCCGTCAATGAACACAAGAGCCCCCGTGGGATTGGTGTTTATGGAAAGATAACCGTATGCAGGCTCAAGTTTTACCTCCACCGGAGCATTGCTGTCCGAGACTGTGACAGTCATAGTTTTCTCGGTGTAGAGCGGGTGTGTGATTTTTACGTAATAGTCGCCATAATCGAGCAAACGTGAGAATTTTCCGTCAATGAGATATTCTTTCGATAGCTCGTTCGATGATGTCTTTCTTATCGCTACTTCGGCATCTTCGGGAAAGATATTCATTTTCAGGTAATTGGATGACTCTATTACTGTAGTTACCGTGTCGAAGCGGACATCGTTGCGGATAGTAATCCTGTAAACCTTGCCTTGTTTGAGCTCTGCGGGAACGGCTTCCATAGCCTTATATCCCTGACAGGAGAAATAGAGATTCTTTACTTGATAGGGAACATAGAACCAGTATTCTCCGTTGTCTTTCAATTCAGAGTGAATCACAGGAAAACCTCCGACTTCAAGCACGAGACGTGTGTTCTGCGGAAGGGGATTGGTCAAGGTGACTTTCAGCAGCGCACAGACATTCTCGTTTCTGTCCATTTGTTTGTACGCACGGGCGTCACCATCCATTTCGCGTAATTCGACAGTTCCCTCAATGTCCATGTCAAGCTGCTGTGCGGACAGAACCGTCGAAATACAAAAAAATATAGAAAACAATATCAGCCTTCTCATATCACATTGTCGTTACATAATTCCAGTCTTCTTCTGAAGTCTTAGGATTCCATGAACGGAAATATATTTCAGGATTGCGATAATCCTGGAAATCCACGCACAGCAACAGGTAACCGCTGTCGGAATAGTTGGAAGACCAGTAATCCTGCTTGAGCCTGACGGCATATAGCTCTTCTCCCTTGAGTTGCTGTATTTCAGTGGAAGCGAAACATATGTTAATGTACTCTTTTGAACAGAAGCTGTGTCTCAGATTGTTCATGTACTGGTTCTTGTTGTAGCGCGTATACTCCACTCTTTCGACAGGTAGTGCGGAATCCCCTGTTTTCACCTTTACTATGCGTCCGGTAATGATGACGGCGTCGTCCGAAAAAACCGATTCAAGATAGTCGAGCCGTTTCAGGGCGAAGGCGGTGCGGTAATTTTCAAGGAAATTGATGAGCGTGAGTTTGTGCAGGTCCTCCCATGCCGATTTGCGGAGAATGTCATTGACTGCGACGGAATTGAGAGCGAAATTGAGATACGAAACCAGCCCGCTTTCTTCATCGAAGAAAAAGACTACGTTTTCAGTGAACTTGCGGTTGCTGTTCGGGAAACTGAACTGCATGGGAACCGCGCGGCACTGGATTTCGCCGTCGAATTCGAGACAGCATAGCTCCGGACGTTCAAGTATCCTCGCCTTTCCGTATTTGATGATTCTGTCGTAAATATCCCAGCCCTGTTCATTGAACAAAGGCTTTACTTCATCGTGCTTGCCACTTTCTATTGCATCGAGAACTTGATTTACGGCAGAAATATATTTTCTCGAATCATCAATCCGGCAGATGCGTCCGGATGCTGAAAGTTCCGACATCGAAGACCGGGGAGCGGCAGATGCAGCCCCGACTGCGGGGGCTGCTTCCGCGAATTCTCTGTGCATCCGTTTCGCTTCCGGGACTTTGAATTCATGCTCTTTGTTTTTTAGAGATTTCGTTTCAAGTTTTATCCCGTCAAAATATGAGTCTGAGAACTGTATGATTTCAAGATACTCAAGTATGGACTTCAATTCCGGGTCCACTGCGGCTTCGTTTTCGAAGGCATATTCCACTTTAACGTTCACGCTTGAAGCCGGACTGTTGACCCTGAATTCCAGAGGACCTTTGCCCTCTTTGGCGGATGTCAGTGCACTCCAGTCGATGCCGTCCCAATAGCAATAATCCAATGAAGTGACCGGCCTGCCTTTATAGTTAACCGAAAGCATGCCTAAAGTCCTATCTCCGGATGAATATCCCCCGAAAGAAAACTCCAGACCATCGAAAATTCCGTGTATTCTCTCAGGTATGAACAACTGGGTGGTGACCTGCCTGTCAGTCTCCATAAGATTGTACTTATGGGATGACGGCCTTTGAAGTGTCATGCAAAGCTGCAATGCCCAATAATAGTATTTGAGTGCGGTGTCGAAGCGCAGTTCAGATTCCGCCTTTTCCGCTATCTTGAGCATTTCCGTAATTTTGTGTTCCCTTTCCTTGAAACTTCTCTCTATCTCCGAGACCTCTACATAACGGAGTACACGGAACTTCTTGGGCCCGTTGTCGAGCACAAGTTTGTGACAGTTTACGAGAGTTGCCGAAGACCAGGTGCTGATTGCCGCTTCCACATTGCGCTGCTCTTTTCCGCCTTCGGATTTTTTGACATCAATGGAGAAATCGGAAGTTACCCTCACTCTAATCTGGTCGCTGATTTCAGCCTTGGCGGCGTTGTCTGCCGCCAGACTGCTTTTACCCTCGCCCTCTCCCCAGATATAACGAGGATTGCCGACTATGTCGTTCCTCGTAATCTGGGCGGAAAGTTCCGTAACTGTCAGTATCAGAACAAATAGAGAAATGACACTTTTTAACAAGCCAAGAGCAGAGTGAGACTCAGTTTCACTCTGCCGTGGCGAGAAAGGTGGCTTATGAAATAAGAACAGTTTTTTCATATTCTCAAGCCTTGCATTTATTTGGATGCATACTATCGCCCTCTCTGTTCGTAATATTTTTCAAATCTTTCCTTAAGAGCATTTTCAAATTCTTCGCGATGAAAATCAATTGTCATTTTTTCATCTTCCGAGATAAGATCTTTGATTTTGTTGTTATTTGCTGCATATTGAGCTATCAAATCGGAGTCTACCTCTACACAGGCATACACAGTGAGTGTCCCATTAGATTCTTTAACAACTGCAGCTTTGACAACCTTGGCTCCCTGAAGAATTTCTCCGGCTATTTGATCAAATCCGCCTTCATCTCTTTTCTCATTGTCTTTGTCGCCCCTTTTAATGCTCTCGTTATCGTATGATTCTTTACCATATTTCCCTTTATAGGCTTTTGCCGCTGATTCCATCTGAGTGGATATAGTCGCTGCCACTTCACTCCGTGCAGCTGCTGCCGCCATTTTATAGGCAAACCATTCCTCTGTGTCATTGTAAGAACCATAGCCCCTGAGGACCCCTTTAGGAGCGTTCAAGGCATAATCTAATACTTCCTGGCTCGGCGATTTCGGAGTCTCGGCAACTTTCTTTGATGAACCGCAGGCAAACAGGAGCGGGAGGACGGCTGCGACAGCCGTAATCTGAATGAATCTTTTCATGATGGATATTTATTAAGTAAGTACTTTCAATTCAGCAGCCTAAATCCCCGTCTTCCGTTTCAAGTTCCGAGGATTTTGCGTAGTTATCATATATGATAATCATTTTGCAAAAGTAATGAATTTTCTTTGTTCTGCAAATTTGAACAACAACAATAAACGGGGACAGGCGTTTTCGGATGGACGAAAATTATATCAATATTTTTATCGGCAGAAAAATCAGGGAGGCCAGGGTGCAGAAGGGGATTACGCAGCAGATGCTTGCCGATGCCTGTGATATGGAAATCCCCAATCTGTCGAGAATCGAGCACGGCAAAACGAACCCGACTGTCAGGACTTTGTTCAAGTTGTGTCAGGCTCTGGATTTTCCGATGCAGGACCTCTTCAGGTTCTGAAACTATTGCGGGTTACTCTGCGAAACTGCCAGTGACGGCGTCAGTGAATGAAATCAGGTCTGCAGGCGAGACTTCTATCTGAAGCCCGCGGACTCCTGCACTTACGAATATTGTTTCAAAATTCAAGGCAGTCTCATGGATGAAAGTCGGGAATTTCTTTTTCATGCCCACAGGTGAGCAGCCTCCTCTGATGTAGCCTGTGACTGAAAGAAGGTCTTTCATGGGAATCATCTCGACTTTCTTGTTGCCG
>CABQAB010000022.1 GCA_902461985.1 uncultured Bacteroidales bacterium
CCCCCCCTATGAAAACTCAGACCCGCTCATCCTCTGCGGAGAGCGCGGCCGGAAGTCTTGAGCATCTCCCTGTCCATCACCCCGTCGCACGGAATCTTCCTGCCGTTGATTATAGCTGCTTTTCAATGTCTTTCAATATACCTTCGTCGGCCGGAAGCCATTTGACCGAATACAGTTTGTCTTTATTCAGCCATGCGGCCGCTTCATGCTCGTTCAGATGCAGCGCCTGAGCGTCAAGACTGCACCAGAAGCAGTGCATCGTGAGATGGAAGGCAGGGTAGTCCCACTCCACGGTCCGGATCAGTTCCCCGACCACGATTTCAGCATCCAGTTCCTCCCTGATTTCCCGTTTCAAAGCCTGCTCCGGTGTTTCTCCAGCCTCCATCTTCCCTCCAGGAAACTCCCACCAGTCCTTGAATTCCCCATACCCCCTCTGAGTCGCAAATATTTCATTCCCGCGTCTTATCACCGCCGCTACCACCTCAATTTGTTTCATAATGACTGCTCTGTTATGTATTCGTAAAGATTATTCTCGACAGGAGTGTTCAATTTATATCCGATTTCAACAGCTGTGATGTCATCTGTTCCTGGCATAATGAACTCTCTTACATTGCCGTTATGTTTAATTGTTCCTAAAAAATAAAACTCTTTCGATGTCTTGTCATCTTTGTTCTTCCGGACGAATAGTGGCATCAATATTCCTTTCTCTTGACTGTGTATCGCATTGACAACATCGTCTGAATCAAGAGTGCGCCTACTTTTGGAGATAGCCGTTAAAGTAGAAGGATCATTAAATCTGTCTTCATATTTCGTAGTTGCGCCCACTTCGTCGCCCTTTACGTAATTTATGAATATTGGATAGGTTTTCGAGTATGAATCGTATTTATAACCACCAATATTCAATGAAACTTCTTCTGCCTTCCAGTTCAATAGCCAGCAAACTTCAGAGTATGTGTATTTTTTATTCAAGTTAAAAGAGGTTCCTGGATAATTGTTTGAATAATCCTTTTTATACCTGGATATACCGAATGCAATCAATTCGTTTACTGCGTCTTTAAACGAAACAGATGATAATGCATTCGAGAATTCGCGTGACAGTATTGGAATATTGGAAGAATCAACATTTATGAGATTCAGTTTGTAAGTGCTACCTCGAAAAAATCTGCCTTGTAAAACATTGAAAACGCTGTTCCTGGTCAATTCATTTAGTTGAATATCAAATTTTTGTCTGAGTACTTCTTCCCATAAATCAGCCAATTCCGGAGAGTTGATTAGAATATTTAACAATGTCAATTCGTGAATCCTCATTCCGGAAGCGAATTTTCTGGATATAAATTCCAAAACACCAAGTTGATAACTTGACAATTCAATGTTGAATTCTTCATCGCTGTCCAAAAGAAAAGCTTGATATGAACCCCATGTGTCTATCAGTCTGAGTGGATCAAGTTCACCCATGTCGTCGAATTCGTGCAATTCTGGAATGCGGCCAAGTTTAAACTTAAAATCCTGATATTCTTTTCTGAGCAAACGTTTATTATTTAGTTTTGCACAGTCAATTGATTTGTAGATTCTGTCTCTTGAGATTTCATCGAAGTATATTGTAGAAGCGCCTTTGATTATATTGTTGCCTTCCATCAGGCTTCTTCGTATGTTGTCTTTGTTTCCACTCCGGTCTCCTGAGAGAGCTATGGGAATCATATAGTTGTTCTGGTAATTGCCGATGAAGTCGATTACGATTACGAACTCTTTTCCATCAGCTTTTCTGAGCCCTCTACCAAGCTGTTGTACAAATATAATTGGGGATTCTGTCGGACGGAGCATGATGACTTGATTGATTTCAGGTATATCAACGCCTTCATTGAATATATCTACTGTAAAGATGTAATCAAGTCTGTTCGTGGAATCGTCCGCAACTAATCTTTCGATGGCCTGCTCCCTTTCTTCTTGTGTGTTGTCACCGCTAAGCATTGTCGTATTGTACCTGCCGGTGCTGTTGAATTTTTTACTGAGTTCTGCAGCTTCATTTTTTGTACTGCAAAATATCAGGCCTTTAACTCTATTGCCGCTATATCCATAATATTCAGCCTGTTGGATAATATATTCAACCCGTTTGTCAGAGGTCAATTGTCTGAATTTCGTCACATCGTCTGATGTTCCGTCGATTTCAAGATCAGTAATGCCGAAATAGTGAAAAGGACACAGAAGATCGTTCTCTAAAGCTTGTTGAAGCCTGATTTCGCAAGCGATATTATGATCAAATAGGCTAAAGACATCGAAATCGTCTGTTCTCTCAGGTGAAGCAGACATTCCTAAAAGGAGTTCGGGCTTGAAGTAGTTTATGATTCTTTGATAACTTGCTGCACCGCTTCTATGGCATTCGTCCAAGACTATTACAGAATATTCATCCGGCCTGAATTGTTCCATTATTTCAGGCTTCGCCATCATGTTCATAGTTGAAAATAAGAACTTGCCGGATTTTGCGAGATCTATGTCATTATGACTGCCACTTAACAGTTCCATAGGGACATTTTTTCCGAATATCTTTTTGTAGCTTTTGAGAGCTTGCTTATTAATTTGTTCCCTGTGAGATAAGAATAAAGCCTTTCTATTGGAAAATATGTTGTCTGTAAACAGTTTCCTCAAAGCGAAAGCGGATGCGTATGTCTTTCCTGTTCCTGTCGCTGAAATAAGCAATGCTCTTTTTCCGCCTTTGTGGATAATTTCTTCAATATTCAGTATGAATTGCTCCTGCATTGAGTTTGGTTGAAGTACCTGTGAATAACTCAAATCCAGACTTCTGGTAAGTTTATTTATTTCTTCTCGTTCCCTCTGGCTGTTATGATATAATCGGGAATACTCGTCCCTATATTCGGAATAGCATACAGAGGTATTCCATAGTTGATTGAATTCCTGTTCTACATCTCCAGCAAACTGTCCTTCGGTGGTTGATACCAAGCGAGTATTCCATTCATGGTTTTTGGTTATGGCGTCTTGAGTCAGATTGGAACTTCCCACAATAATGCGTAAGTTCCCATCATTGTGAAATATATATCCTTTTGTGTGAAAGCCCACATTGTTTTCACCCGTTTTGAAAACTCTAACCTCAAGATTTTCCAGACTGTTGAGCTTATCAAGAGCACGAGGGTCGCTGAACATCAGGTAGTCAGTTGTAAGTATTCGACCTTTAACTCCTTTTTTCTCAATATCTTTCAGTGTCCCTAAAAGAGGGGCAATGCCGCCCATTGTTATGAAGGCTACAGAAATGAATAGATCATCACACCCTTTCAATTCCTTTTCAATGACAGTCAGCACCTTCTGGTCTCCTCTGTTCGTAAGTAACTGAGGTGAATAAATTGGATCTGCTACAATTTTTGAGTCCAGAAAGGCTTTTTTGTAACCGTCAACCAACTTGCCGGTAGATAATGAATATGTCATAAATTATGGAAATAATTAGCAAAGATAGCATTTATAACCGAAGCAGAGGTGTTTGTAGACAAAAAGTTTGTAACATCTTTTAAGTAAGAGCTAAATTTCCGGGAATTGAATCTGTATCTCAAAATGATATAAAATCATTTGCTTTTTGTCAAAATTGGTCTACCTTTGAAGAAGTCGTGAACTATTGACGGATAATAACCATAGTATTAAGCCTATGCCGACATATAGCAATATCAAGGAACTTACGCGTGGTTTGCAGCAAGGTGCCAGGCTGCTAAACGACATGTTCATCAAAAGAAAGACGGTATCGATAAAATATGACGACGCGGTTGAGACACTCGATGGGGATGAAAACAAGCTTAAGCATCTCATAAATTTCGGTGTGGTTGTCCGCTCTGGTGACACACTCGAACTTGACGATGCCTATCAACGGTTCTTTGAAGAAGTGCTGGACGTTAATGAGGACATAAACGTAGCATCTGTCCAGACATATATCTCCAGACTGAAACTGGGCATGGATTCATTTCTGGCAGCAGACTCTCCGGCAAGAAGAGCACAGTATCTCAGAGAAATACGCCACACTTTCAAGAGTATTGAGAATGCCACCAGAAGAAATGTCGTCGACCTGAAACGCAATGTTGAGCAGACATACAAACAGGAACCGAATTTCAAAATCAAAGAACTGAGGCTTAAGGACTTCGATGAAAAGGCCAGACTTATAGCCGAGCTTGTAGGTCAGACGGAAAAAGTCATGGACGAGCAGACAATCTTCTTTGCAAATGCAGCGATGGACATCGGGCTGAAGCAGACTGTCAGTGAAGTGAAGGAAGGGCTGCACGAATCCGCACACGCTCTTATCTCAATCTCAGCACAGATTATTGATTACCTGAACAGGATAGAATATCAGAGCAAACTGGTCAAGAAAATACGGCAGCTCAAATATATGAAAGACCAGCTGATGATTGAGGAAAGCACTGATATAAAGGAGTTTCTCGGCCGGACTGATGACCTATGGATGGAAAAGCTGCCCAAATACATCACCAGGGTTTCCCTTGACTTCCTAAGGAATGACGATTCCGCACTTGACATCCTCCGGAATATCAGACGCAGACTGTCGAAAAAGACTTCCATCAAGACACGTCTGGCAGACAGGATAGACGACAAATACATGTCCGAGAACCAGGAGACAAGCAGAATGTTCAACCATGCCGAGATAATGAATGGATTCTTTGCACAAGGCAAGGATCTTTTCGACTATATATGGAATTACAGGTTT
Organism: uncultured Bacteroidales bacterium; assembly: GCA_902461985.1. GTDB lineage: Bacteria > Bacteroidota > Bacteroidia > Bacteroidales > UBA932 > Cryptobacteroides. The sequence goes on from CABQAB010000022.1 coordinate 4,712, forward strand.
ACAATAGAAGCGGACGAAGAAATGAGACTTGTCCTGTTCGTCCAGCTGGCATCGCAATACGACACTCAGCTGCGATATCTGCCCGAAACTGGGACAAAAGGTAATATTGAATACCCCATAATCCATTCAAGATAAAACAAATAAATTGGCTATATAAGAACATGAAATATACGAGCGAAGTTTTCCAGAGGCTGTCAAAAGGACAGTTCATTTCCAGCAATAGCGTTGATCCGGAGATGCGTGCCATCTATAATGACCTCGAAGAATGTCAGCAGGAATATGAGGAGTATTTCCGCCTGATTGATTTCCATCTGTCGGCCGGAGACGGATTCTATTATTTCAGCAGAAAAGAAGCCAGGGCAAACATTGAAAACAAGCTGCAGTCACTCTTCTCGTGGATTGACTATCTTGATTTTCTGAAGACATTTGACACCACATTTGATGCCGGCACACAGTTCTCCCTGGCACAGATGGAGATACGGATTTCGTCAGACCTTGAACTGAAAGAAAAGCTCAAGAATATGTTCAAGGACAAACAGTCAAACCGGGACAAGCTCGAAGCCCTTGCCGGAGCAATGGTAAACATGGGCTTTGCTGAACTGACAAACGAATCTGAAGGGCGCTATCAAGTGACTTCAGCATTCCATTATATAGAGCAGATAATATCATGCATAAACATTGAGGAGGAGGTAAAAGATGAGATACCTGAATAAAATCATATTCATAAACAGCGCACACATTCCATATTCTGAAATCAAGCTTGACGGGAACGTGCATTTCATAGGCACGCAAGGTGTCGGAAAGTCCACTTTGCTCCGAGCAATCCTCTTCTTCTACAATGCGGACAAGAGCAAGTTAGGAATAAAGACACAGGACAAGCAGAAAAGCTATGACGAGTTCTATTTCCCCTATCCCAACTCCTATATCATCTATGAGGTATGCCGCGAAAACGGAAAATTCTTCATAATGACTTTTCCTTCAAACGGCAGGGTCGCATTCCGTATTGTGGACTGTCCTTACGAGAAACGCTTCTTTATAGAAGAAGACAACAATGTCAGATACGAATGGGGCAGAATCAGCGAACAGATAGGAAGCAAGGTCTTCAGAAGCAATATAATCAGAGGATATGAAGAATTCAGGGATATAATATATGGCAATGTACAGAATGTATCCAGGGAGCTGCGGCGCTTCAATCTGCTGGAAAGTTCCAGATACCAGAATGTTCCAAGGACTATCCAGAATATTTTCCTGAACCAGAGCCTTGAGTCGCGCGTCATCAAGGATACAATAATCGATTCGATGGATTTCACTGGCGACAGTATTGACCTGAATTTTTACCGGGAACATGTGAAAGATTTCCGCCAGCAGTATGAAGACATCTGGAAATGGTACAAGAAAGAGAAAAACGGGAAAAACAAGGTAAAGTCAGATGCGGAAAACGTAATATCAAGGTATTCGCTATATGAGGTTACCAGAAACAACATCAAGGATTTATGTGCACGGCTGAATTATGCATTCGAACGCGACACAGAGAGTCTGCCGAAGATAGAAGAGTGCATAGCCGTAAAGCAGGAAGACCTGTCCAGACAAAAAAGGTTGCTTGGTGAAGAAAATGGAAAATACGAAAAGGAAAGGGATGACCTGAAAGGCAAGGAAGCCATCCTTAATGACTTCCTGAAACAAACCAAAACAAAAGCCCAACATTACTCCGGCATCGGAATAGAAACCATAATTAATAGAATATCAAAAGAAAACGAGCTGCAGATCCGTCAAAAATCCCTTATCCATCAGGAAAGCACCTTGACTGACAAGAATCAGAGCGTGCAGGCACGTTACAACGTAATGTTCCAAGATATTGACACAAGCCTGAAAGAATACAAACTGCAGGCAGGGCAGCAAATCAACGAAGCGGAACGCAAGCAGACTGAAGAAATGGCCGTGATTCAGGCCGGATTCAATGCTAAAACAAATGAACTAAACTCAACCTATCAGCAAAAATATGACGAGATACAGGAAAATATAGATACACTGACACAGGATAAGACAGAATACAAGCTTAATGAGCAGCAGATTTTCCATTCAAATCCGTTCGGGAAAGAGATGGAAAGCCTTATAGCCCAAATACATGAGCTTGAAGAAAAGCGGAACGCACTCACAATACTTGTAAGCCAGAAGCAGCAGGATATAACCAAGATTACGAATGAAACCGAATCTGCACGCAAAGGACTTGAAAGCGCATACGAAAAAGACCTACTGGAGATAAAGCATGAAAAAGAAGGTCTTAAGAAGGAAATTGACAACCTCAATGAGCTGCTGAACAGGCAGAAAGGTTCATTCATAGAGTGGTTAGACGGCAATATTGTCGGCTGGAAGGAGACCATCGGCAGAATCGCTGACGACAATGTTCTCTACAGCACATCACTTGGACCTGAGAAAGCCGGCAATCCTGGCACACTCTATGGGGTCAGCATCAATTTGGACAATATAGAAAAGACTGTCAATACTCCTGACGAGATACGTTCACGTATAAACATTCTCCAGCAGAATCTTGAGCAGCTTGACAGCAGAACCTCAGAAAGGCAGCGGAAGCTCGAAGATGACATCAAGGAACTTGAACATCTCCCGTCAGCAAAGCTGAAAGCACTCAGGATAGAGAAGATAAATATAGAGGCAGAACTCGGGCAGATTCCGTCTGTAATTGAACGTCACAGAAAAGAAATTACAGAATATGAGTACAAGCTTAAGGAGTGGAGAGAAAAAGAACTGTTTTCAGTCAGGACGCAGTTAGGGAAAATTGAAGAGCAGATAGAGAGCTGCAAAAGGCAGAAACAGCAAGTTTCCGCACAAAAGCAGAAAGAAGCTGACAATCTCCGCAAGTCGTTTGAACATAGGAAAAATGAGATTAAAGTATCTGTACAAAATATAAGGGATGCTGTTTCTGCCGCATTAATGCAGCATGAAACAGAAGCGTCATCGCACAGACGTGAGCTGGAAGCACAGATGGATGCCGAGTTGAAAGGTCTTGGCGTGGATGTAACCAGGCTCTCGGAAATACGCCGGGAATTACAGGATGTTGCCAATGAACTGTCATATATAGAAAACCACAAGGCAGACTATTATTCATGGCAAAAGGACAAAAAGGACTATTTCGACCAGGAACTATCCAAGAAAGAGGAGCGCAGGCTTATACGTCAGAAACTCGAAGATCTGGAACAGAAATTTGACATTCGGAGGAAAAAGAAAGAAGAAGAACTCAGTGCGCTTTCTGCTGAAATCAGTTCCATGCGGAAAGACAGTGAAAGACTAAAAGAGTCCATAGAAAGAGTTCGGACATTTATGACAAATCCGACTTGCCCTGAGCATCTTGTGGAAATTGCAGCCAAGCAGACACAGGAGCAACTCTCTGTTATACTTGACTACCTTAGGGACAACATCAGCAGCCAGCAGCAGAGGATGGAGGACTTCAAGAAGGCAGTAAGTGCATTCAAGAGCAATTTCTCTCCTCAGAACACATTTCATTTCCGGACAGAATTCAATTCGGACACAGACTACACTGAATTTGCATCTGAGCTTAACGAATTCATTTCCAATAGGAAAATAGAAGAGTATAGGACACGTACAAGCGGGCAGTATGCGAACATCATCAAGCGCATTGCCAGAGAGGTGGGAGACCTGAACCAGCATAATGCGGACATTAAATCCACCATAAATGAGATTAACCGTGATTTCCGTGAAAACAATTTTGCCGGAGTCATCAAGGACATTGAACTGCGTGCAGTAGAAAGCAGCGACAGACTGATGCAGCAATTGCTGAACATCAAGAAATTCGATGAGGAATATGGTTTTGACATAGGCAATCTCAATCTTTTCTCTGATGAGGAGACTCTGAACAGGACGAATGAGAAGGCCGTAAAACTGCTGATGGGCCTCATTGATATGATGGATGCCGAACAGAAACGTGAGCGTATAACACTCTCCGACACATTCAAATTAGAATTCAAGGTCAAGGAGAACGACAACGACACCAACTGGGTGGAGAAGCTGTCTAATGTCGGTTCCGACGGCACGGACATCCTGGTTAAATCCATGGTGAACATCATGCTCATCAATGTATTCAAACGCAAGATTTCCAGACGTTTCGGAGACTTCAAGCTGCACTGCATGATGGACGAGATAGGCAAGTTGCATCCAGACAATGTGGAGGGAATCTTGAAATTCGCCAATGTGCGGAACATATTCCTTATAAACAGCTCCCCGACAACATACAATGCCCAAGTGTACAGATACACATATTCATTAAGCAAAGACGAAAAGAGCAACACCACAGTAAAGACACTTCTTACCATAAGATGAAAATTACAGCTGCACTGACAGAAAAGCTTTTAAGACTGGCAAAGGGCGAGTCACTTCCGGCAAGTGCCCTGACCGGAGAATGGTTCAGGAAGATGCTTGCCGACGGTGTACTTGTAATCAGCGCAAAAGGAAGCCGTAAAAGCATGCGGGCCATCGACGGCCAGTCTTTCAGACAATATCTGGCCTCCAGGTTTGATATCAGAGACCTTGAGGCCTACCATGAATTGACTGTAGACAGGACAGCAAGCCGTGCCGAGCAGGTAAAAATATCAGGAGATTCAAAAGTACGGCAGCACCGGACCTTCCTCGGATTTATGGTAAACAGCTATGAACCGATACCTGTCTCGCTGGCAGGCAAGCAGTTCATGCTGCTGCCAGAAGACGGAACATTCGTGTTCATCTATGATTTCAGGACATTCACAGTGCCGGAAGATGTGATTGTCGTCGGTGTGGAGAATGCTGAGAATTTCAGGTATGTCAGACAGCAGAAATGGCTTTTCGATTCATATTTTCCTGAAGGTAGCCGATTGCTTTTTGTTTCGCGTTACCCTCAGGAACAAAGCCACGACCTCATGGAATGGCTCTGCGGCATCCCAAACAGATATGTACACTTTGGCGATCTGGACCTTGCCGGAATCCACATATATGTCACTGAATATTTCAGACATTTAGGACAGCGCGCCTCCTTTCTTATATCAGCAGACTACGAAGAGCGGATTGCGGCAGGAAGCTGGGAAAGATACGAATGCCAGTACGCCCGATTCGGCAAAATGGAAATCACCGACCCGCGCCTCTCCCCTCTCGCCGCCTGCATCCACCGCCACCACCGCGGCTATGACCAGGAAGGTTACATAACCCAACTGTGACAATCAATAAATTTTGTCAGAGCAAACAATATTCGTATTTTTGCGAGATGAAGTAATGTGTAGATATATGGAAAGTATAATTGAAATGTCTATTGAAAATTGCAGAGCAATTAAAAAGGCAGATATCGAGTTGAATGGCATAACTGTAGTTTCTGGTATTAATGGTTGCGGAAAAACGACAATGTCCAAGATGCTCTATTATATTTTCAAAAACACTAATAATTTTGAAGATCTCGCAGTCTCGTATTTTCGTAAAAGAGTTCGCAAGTATTGTAGGGCACTGGATCAAGCTTCAAGAACATACCAAAAATCTAATCAATATCAAGGATTAGAATATCAGGTTATGGTATTATCATCATGGAATGAGGAATTGAAACTAGTAAAGCAAGTTTATGACGTTGAGGCAGAGCTTATCAACATCATAGCAAGCGAAAATGTAGATAAAACATCTACCGCTTATTTGCGACTCGTTAAAATATTCCAAGATGTTTTAGGTGACAATGATTCTGATGATCTCGACGATTTGATTTCCTTAGTCAAGGATAAAATCCAGAGACTTCATAGTGTTGCAGAAGAAATCTGGAACGAAAGGCCATATCACATTTTAAGAGAGTCATTACAGCAATATTTTCCAGAAACAGATTGGGAGGGAATCAAAGTTAAAGAATATGGCTCATATATCATGGAGAACGGCCTTGCCACAGCTGTTCCCCCACACTTTATCCAGAAAGTTATATACATAGATTCTCCGATGACTTTAAAAGGTCCGACGCGCAGATATGAAAACTACGCATTTGATCTAATCCGTATATTGGAAGAAGGTAACAATAGAAATCCAAATATCATTAGCGATATAATCAAGCAAGATATAATCAAAGGTGAGGCGTATTTTGATCAAGATGCTATCAGCAGGGATTTCTTATTTAAAGATAACCGTGGGCGGACGTTTAATCTAAACGAGTGTGCGACCGGGGTCAGGTCATTCTCAATTATCCAAATGTTGCTGGATAATGGATTCATTGACGATAACTGCCTCTTGATTATTGATGAGCCAGAGGCACATTTACACCCTCAGTGGATTATAGAGTATGCCAGGATGATAGTTTTGTTAAGAAAAACCATCAAGACAAAGTTCTTCATTGCAACTCATAGTACTGACATGGTGGAAGCGTTAAGATCACTATCTGAAGCTGAAGGTATCGAATCTGACCTTCGGTATTACTTGGGAGAGGAGGACAAAGGAAGCGGAAACTATATCTTTAGGGACTTGGGGCTGGATATCGAGCCTATATTCGCTTCTTTCAATAAGTCTTTTGACAAATTAGAGTATTACACTTCAAAAGAGCAGTAGGATATGTACCAACAAAATGGAATAGAACAATTTTGCACAGGTCATGCTACTTTTTCAGCTTGTACCGAAAAGATTTCTGCTATCCTTTCTAATGAAGGATTAAGAAGAAATTCCTGGTTTAATGAAGAAAGAGCGATAAACCTTGATGAGGTAGAGAAACTAAGAAACTCTGCCGCACGTAAAAAGACATTCGATTTTGTGGTAGCAATTAAACGGAATAAGCTGTTGCTTTCCGAGGTTAAATTGCGAATAAATGGTATAACTACTGGCCTTATTGATGATGTAATTGGAAAAGTACAACATTCCAAAGAATTACTATTGGAATGTCAGAATTTTAACAATCCATTTACGCTTCATGGAATAATGACAATACTTATTCCTGATGAAAAATCTGAAACTCGAAAACGCAAGTTTCATAATCTTCGGATTGAAAAGAATGCGAAATTAAACATTGAAGCGTATACAGTATCTGAATATTACAAAAAATTTATTGAACCTTTCGGTTAAGCCGAATCCAATGGAACTCGCTCCAATTAGTGAGGCGGGAGAAAGTGGCGTACGAAACAAGAATGTTCATGAGCGGCATTTATGCAGCTCGCTCGCCGACTCCACAATTCCCGAAGCGTCAAGGATATCGGTCAGTCGTATCTTTCTGTCAGGATTTGCCTGGTGCAACTGGTTAGTGTCTCAATCCATTAGTTGAGGATTCTCAGCTTTCAGCTTGAGTTGGGTAGTGCCACTAACCAACTCAAGCTAACTCCTTCATAGCACTGGACTCTATAGCCTACTGAAATAATCGCGTCAAGATTGTAAAACAAAGTTCTTCGTTTTACCTCTCTCCCACCCTCAATTTGAACTACCGAGAAATCCTCGGTAGTTGCCTCCTTATTCAATTCTCCGGAATCGAATATGTGCAGATGATAGAGCAGGCGGAGCGTAAGCCTCCGATAGAATGCATATTGTAGCTCGGCGTAGACCGGGCTATTTTTGCAACAAAAAAGATCGGAATATGACACGAGAAGAAATTGCCCAAATTGACAAGGAATGTGCGGAGCAGCACATCAGTCAGCAGGAGTATCTGGAGAGCCACGGAATCGCCAGACACCAGTACTACAGATGGAAACGCAAGTACAAGGAGGAGGATGCAGCGGCACTCGTTTCTGCAGGCTTTGTTCCAATGATGCCGGGAGCAGTACCCGAATCGGTTCAACCCCAGACGAGATCCAGAGGACGTCAAGCTGCATCAAAAGTGCAGGAGCCGGAGAGTTACCTTACGGTTGAGATACGTACGTCAGCCGGATCCGCGATGCGTATCCAAGGAAGCATGACTGCAGGCCACCTGAGGGAGATAATATCTGCAAGCAATGTTTAATCTTGACGACAAAGCCAAGTACTGGCTGTACACCAAGCCGGTGGATATGCGCAAGAGCTTCAACGGGCTGAGCGGTATCGTGACCAATGCGATGTGTGCGAACTTCAGGAACGGAGATGTGTATATCTTCATGAATGCGAGCCGCAGCATGATAAAGATACTCCGTCAGGAGGAATGCGGACTGGTGCTCTACGCGATGCGCCCCGACATGGGCAGGATAAAGTCGCCTGCGACAGGAAGTGACGAGGAGCTTCTATCGACAGACTTGACCTACGATGACCTTGTCCGAATGGTTCAATCCGCGATGAACAGTCCTTACGTCCGAAGGATGAAACTGCTCACGAACAGCCTCTGAAAATCAGTAAAAATCTTCAACAAAAAGTGCCTTATACTTGTTTATATGGCACTTTTTTCGTAAATTAGAGTATTGAAACAGAGAAAAAAATGACGGAAAAAGATCTGGAAATACAAAGGCTGAAAGCGGAAAATGCCAAGCTCGCGGAGGAAAATGCGAAGCTTGAAGCCAAACGCACAGAATTGGAATCCGTCAGCGCTAAACTCGAATCCCAGAAGTCCAATCTGGAGAAGACAAAAATAAAACTTGAATCAAATATCGAAGAGCTCCAGTCAAAAATCCTCAATCTTCAATCCGAGATTGAGTGGATGCGCAAGAAGCTGTTCGGGAAGATGAGTGAAAAGCATCTTCCGCTTGCCCCATCAGTATTGGAGCCTACCTTGTTCGATGAAGTGCTTCCAGAAGAAGAGCAGGCAAAGCTTGATGCAGAAGTGAAGAAGATGGAGGAAGAGACCGCACGCGTCATAGAGGTGAAAGCCCATAAACGCGAAGTGCGTAAGCCTGTCTACTCCAATCTGCCCGTAAAGGAAACCCATATCTATCCTGAAGGAATGCGGGACAATCCCGACTATGTTGAAATCGGAGTTGAAAACAGTGACAGACTGGCGATACAGCCTGCCGTGATGTATATCGAGAGAATCGTACGTCACAAGTTCGTTTTGAAGAGCAGTCTTCAGATAGAAGACCCTGACAGGCAGACCTTCGTCATAGCACCGCTTCCGGAAACGATAATCCCAAGGGGAATGGCATCGGAAAGTCTTCTTGCGGACATCATGATAAACAAATACCTCTATCATCTTCCGTTCTACCGGCAGATACAGAAATACAAGGAGTTGGGAGTGGTGCTGAGCGATGCAACGATAAATGACTGGTTCGTCGCGGTGTGCTCCAAAATCAAGCCCCTGTACGACAAGTTGCGGGAAGAGATACTGAGCCGGGACTATATACAAGTGGATGAGAGCA
>CABQAB010000023.1 GCA_902461985.1 uncultured Bacteroidales bacterium
CACGGCTTTTGCAAGGAGAGTCTTTCCCGTTCCCGGAGGGCCGACCAGCAATGCGCCTTTTGGAATTTTTCCGCCTAAAGAAGTGTATTTCTTAGGATTCTTGAGGAAATCCACGATTTCCACGACTTCCTCCTTTGCGCCATAGAGGCCGGCTACATCCTTGAACGTAACCTTGCTTTTCTCCTTGTCAGCCAGCTTGCCGGTGGATTTGCCCACACTGAATATTCCTCCGGGACCGCCCGGGCCGGCCATGCCCTTGTTCATGCCCCTGAACATGAATATCCAGAAAACAATCAGCAGCAAAGGCCAGAGAAGCCAGTTCAGCACCTCGACCCATGTCTTGTCCTTGTTTTCGATGACTAACTTGAACCTGTCCTGTTCCGGAATCGAGGCGTTCAGTTCTCCGAACATCTCCTCGGCATTGAAACTTGCAGAAACAAGAAAAATGAAATGAGGGGATTTTTCCGGAAACCGGCCGCCGAAGCGGGATGCATATTTGTCACCTCTGTCCGGACGTATCTTCACCCGGCCCTCATATTCGTTCCTGATGAAGTCTATCTCTTCGATGTCCCCGGCTGCCGCCATGGTCTGGACTTCGTCCCACTCGATTTTCTGTGGGTTGGCCGAGCCGCCCGAGTTGCTGTAAAGCATCCATACTACAAGCGGAATGAGCAGGAAATATATCCAGCTCAGATTAATCGTTATAATCTTGTTGTCAGGCTTCCTGCCTTTCTTTTTCGCTGCCATTTTCTTAGTTTTCGTCTGAATATTCTGTCCTCTCTGCGTCCGCCCAAAGGTCTTCAAGGGTGTAGAACGCCCTGTATGCCGTCTGGAACACATGCACAACTATGTCTCCGTAATCGAGAATCACCCATACGGCGTTCTCTTTGCCCTGGGTTCTGATGACCTTGCGACTGCATTTCTCAATCATCCGGTCTTCGACATTGTCGGCGATGGCAATCACATTGGCGTTCGAATCGGCATTGCAGACAATAAAGTAGTCGGAAATGGCTGTGCCTATGGATTTGAGGTCAAGGGACACTACGTTCTGTCCTTTCTTTTCGAGCATTGCTTCCGCAATGGTTTTAACTTCGTTTTTCGTATTCATTTATCTGGAAAAATTGAGTCTGACAAGCCAAATTTTGCGTTCAGACGAATTATCACTAAATTAGCCCGCTAAGTTAAACAAAAAACAAGCCAATGAAAAGAGACATGCATATTATATGGTACGATAAAGTGGATTCGACCAACAGTGAGGCATCCAGAAAGCTTGACAGCCTTGACAATCTGTCAGTACTGTCAGCGGAAACCCAGTTCGGTGGCAGGGGCAAAGACAGCAATGTCTGGCTGGCTGAGCCTGGAGTGAACCTCACGTTCTCAATAATCCTCAAATTCGGCCGTAGTCACAACACTCCAGACTTCCCTGCCCGCTGCCAGATGCTCATAAGTGCAATAACTGCTGCGACCGTAGTTTCTTTTCTTGCCGGAAAAGGAGTGAAAGCCAATGTCAAATGGCCTAACGACATATATGTGGACGGGAAAAAGATCTGTGGAATACTGATTGAGCACAGAACGGCAGGACGGCTGCTGGAGTCCAGCATTGTCGGTGTCGGGATAAACCTTAACCAGACAGTTTTCCCGTCTTCGCTGCCGAATCCAGTATCGCTGTCCTTGCTGACAGGAGGGAAATACGATGTGCGTGAATGCCTGGAAGAATATTGCAGGCTGTTTGCAGACAAGCTTGACTCAGTCTACGCAGGACTGCCTCATCTGGAGGATGTAGTCAGCAGGATTCTGGCTTTTGAAGATGGCACTTCCTGCAACGAAAATCTCCGCTCCGGCTTTATGGAGCTTGTCGATATTTTCCTTTGAGACGCCTCCGTCCACTTCAATCGGAGCATTGACTCCCCTCCCGTTCATGTAGGCTTTCAATGCAGAAATACGGCCGTAAGACTCAGGAATGAAGGATTGTCCTCCGAAACCGGCAAAAACTGACATAATCAGAAAATAATCTGCAGCACCGACATAAGGAAACAGCTTTTCGACCGGAACGTCAGGATTTATGACAAGACCGGCCTCGGCTCCGGCATCCTGTATGGATTTCAGCAGAGTCCGGACTTTTGCTTCGTCATTCACGGCTTCGAGATGGAAGCTGACCATCGAGGCACCCTTTTCTACGAATTTGACCGCATATTTCTCGGGATTTACAATCATCAGGTGCACGTCCAACGGCTTCTGCGCCATGGAGGCAATCGCCTCCGCAACCGGAAAACCGTAAGAAAGGTTGGGCACGAAACTGCCGTCCATTATGTCGAGGTGGAAGATGTCCGCATTCCCGTTCACCATGGCAACGTCATCTGCCAGATGAAGAAAATCCGCGGAAAGCATTGACGGGGCTATCTTGACCATAGGCGGCTCCTACTTCTGTAATGCAAGCGACTTTTCGATGTCTGTCACGTACTGGCGGAAAGCCTTGTCCGTTTCCATGAGGTCACTGACTGTCGAGCAGGCATGGAGCACTGTCGCATGGTCTTTGCCTCCGGTCTCCATACCGATAGCGGATAGCGAGGTGTTGATAAGGTTCCGTGAAATATACATGGCAATCTGGCGTGCCTGGACAATATTCCTTTTCCTTGTCTTGGAAAGCATGGTCTCGCGGGTTATATTGAAGTAGTCGCAGACTGCTTTCTGTACAGATGCTATTGAAAGGTCGTTTTTTTCCTCACTCACGAGCTGGCCTGTAATCTGACGGGCAAGTTCTACAGTTATTTCCTTGTGTGCGAGCGTGGCGTTGGCAATGAGTGAAATCAACGCCCCCTCCAACTCGCGGAAATTGGATTTTATGTTGGTCGCAAGGAATTTCAGGACTTCGTCTGAAACGGTGACCGCTTCCCTCTCCACGCGGGCTTTCAGCATCGCCATCCTTGTTTCGAAATCAGGTTTGCCAAGTTCCACGGACAGCCCCCATTTCAAGCGGGAAAGAAGTCTTTCCTCAAAGTTCTTCAAATCCACGGGAGCCCGGTCGGAAGTGAAGACCAGCTGCTTGCCGTTCTGGTGCAGATGGTTGAAAATGTTGAAGAAAGCATTCTGTGTGCCATGGCTCGCAAGGTCCTGGATGTCGTCCATGATAAGCACGTCGATTCTCATATAGAATGCAAGGAAATCCGTCAGGCGGTTGTTCACGTAAGCATCCATATACTGAGTCTTGAAACGGTTGGCGGGCACATAAAGCACCACCAGTTCAGGAAAACGCTCCTTGATTGCAAGTCCTATAGCCTGGGCTATGTGAGTTTTGCCGAGACCCGGACCTCCGAAAAGGAAAAGCGGGTTGAAAGCGGTCTTTCCAGGGGCTTCAGCAATGCTCTCACCTGCAGTTACACCCATCTTGTTGCAGTCTCCCTTTACGAGATTTGCAAAACAATAGACAGGGTTGAGCTGAGGATTGATGTTTATTCTCTGGAGTCCTGGATACACGAATGCACCGGGACCGGAATTGCCGTTCACGACAGGAACTGAAACAGGCCTGTTCACTGGAGCAGTGCCTGCAGACGCCGGACATCTCATCTCCGGCTGCACCCTTACGGGACGGAACACATACTTGAGTCTGGCTGCCGCTCCTATTTCTTTTTTCAGGGCTGCCTTCAGAAGATTCAGGTACGCCTCCTCAAGCCATTCCATGAAAAATGCCGAAGGCACTTCGATTGTCAGCTCGGAGTTCACAAGAGATACGGGCCTGATCGGTTTGAACCAGGTGCTGAACTGCTGCGGCTCGATGTTCTGCTCGATAAAGCGCAGACAATTATCCCATACCTTTATGTGAGTATCCTGTGACATTTGCTTTGCAATGGATTTTGTTCGTTTGCTTGAGTTGTGCAAAGTTGGTGAAAAAAAAGTTATAAAAATTTCTTTTTCCTATTGCAAAACATATTTATTTTAGTATGCAGGGCAATAATTTATCTGCGTATTCTCTATTTTATAAAATACTGATTATCAATAATTTATATTTACAATTATTCTTAAACGACATATATACAACACTTTTATAATTTTGAATAATTCAAAAGTGGAAAATTGTCGCGTGCAGTGTGTTGAGAGGTTAGAAAACCGAGACTTTCATGTATTTTTTAGGGTCTTGTTTAATTTTTGAAATTAAATCGTTCAATTCATTTATAAGCGAATCAACGGATTCATAAACCCTGCCGTCATTCAGCAATTTTCCTACCGTACCCTCAGGATTCTGGAGAGATTCCGAAAGATTCTTCAATGAAGCGACGAGGGAATCAACCTCGCTTTCCGCCAACTGCCGGGAGAAACTGTCGATGTTCCCCATCGCCGAGTCCGCTTTGCCGACTATCGCTGCGAGCTGTCCTGAAACTGCAGTCAGGTCCTTTAGGAAGCCGTCGATTTCGTCCTTGTTGGCCCTTACAGTTCCTGTGACGGCAGACGCGTCCGCAATGACCCTGTTCAGGTTGGAAATTGCCCTGTCAATCTGCCTGCGGTTCTCCTCGCTCAGGACAGAATTTACCGAGTCTACAGTAAGATTAAGTTTCACAAGGGCTGAATCGAGATTTGCGAGAATCGGACCTATGCCCGCAGAAACGCTCTCCACAAGGTCAGCCTGGGAGTCACCTTCGAGTTCGCTCATGTTCCCCGCGAGTTCTTCGGAAGTTCCGGGATCTATCCTGATTCCCTTTCCGCCCATGATGCTGGTACTGTATATGGTCATTTTAGAATCGGCAGGAATCCTGAAATCCCTGTCCACCGAGCATACAACTTCGAAATCGTCCCTCTCCGTATCATACGAGACGCTGCTCACCTGTCCCGCCGCGAAACCCCTGATATGCACCGGGGCCGATGCCACAAGCCCTTCCACAGACTTGAAGTGTGCGACAAGTTCGATTTCTTTGTTGAATACATCCTTGCCTCTGAGATAATTGATGACAAAAAAAGTTGCGACTGCCACGAGAATGGCGAAAAGGCCGATTTTGAATTCTTTTGAATATTTCATGACGTTGTGTTTTCAGATTTATAATATATGGTATATATTCAGTGTATATTGTAGCAGCCCGGACTTATTCCCGGTAACGTTCGACTTTAGTCCCGCTGACTTTTACGACAAATGAATCTGGAAATTTACGCGCTATGGCAGTCCTTGCTTTTTTCGCTTCTTCGGCTGAATCGCAGCAGCCGGCAATGTATCTGTAGATTTTCCCGTCCACGACAAGCCTTGTTTCCAGACCGTTGAACGAGGTGTCACCGGCAGGCAGTTCGCGGCTCAATGCTAAGATCTGTGTTCCGTACCATACTTGTTGAGAACCAGATGCGGAAACAATTTTGTTTTGAGTATTTACAGTCTCATCAGCCTTGTTTTCAACTGTCTTTCCGGCATTGTCCTGCGTCTTTTCCTGCACGGCTGCCGTCTGCTCCGCCGCAAGGCTTCCGTCATAATTCTTCTTGAACTCGGAAAATGCCTGCAGAAGCCTGTCGGCAATCTGTTCGAGACCTTGTTCGCTGCGCAGGAGCTGAAGGTCGGCGGCATTGCTTATGAATCCGCACTCCACCAGCACAGAAGGCATGGCTGTCTTCCACAAAACTAAGAACGGGTCCTGCCTCACTCCCCTTGTCTGACGGAAAGGGCCTTTGCTCATGGCTTCGTCCGAAAGGGCTGCGAAAAGCAGGCTCTGCTCTAAGAATGCGTTCTGCATCAGCGAAAAAAGTATGGAAGACTCTGGATTGCCCGGGTCGTAGCCCTGATAATTCGTACTGTAGTCGTCCTCGAGGAGAATCACGGAGTTCTCCCGTGCGCACTCATTGAAATTGTTCTGGTAGAGGTCTCTTCCCTTGACTGACGACTGGCCTAAAATATGGGCCGAAAAACCGTGGGGAGAGGTTGATGCGACCGAATTTATATGAATCGAGACAAAGAGGTTGGCATGGGCGTCGTTGGCCGTTTTCGCTCTGTTTACCAGCGGCACGGCAACATCCCTGTCCCGTGTGAGAATCACTTTCGTGTCGGGATGAGCCGACCTGATCTTGTCCGCCAGTTTTTTTGAGATGGCAAGGGTGAGGTCTTTTTCCCTTGTCTTGCGGTCTTTTGATATGCATCCGGGGTCATTCCCTCCGTGTCCCGGGTCTATGACGACGGTCTTCAGTGCAAGATGCTTTTCTGCAGGCTGCGCAGAGAGAAGAGGAGCCGAAATCAATGCAAATACCGACAATATGGTCAAAAAAACGCGCATACAAGCCCTGTAATTTGGTAAACAACGAAAATAATCGTACTTTTGTCAGTTGCAAAAGTAGTCAAAAACTCTGAAAAAGGAAGCAAGTTTTGCACACAAACATTCAGGCGGTGCAGTTTTCCGCCTGAAAGTATTAGGATTTATGAACGCAGTCAGGAGGTTTCTATATATAATATCGGCGGCTCTCATGCCGCTTTTGCTGTGTTCGTCCACGCTCCCGTTCAGATATTCCCGTCATAGCTCAGACACTCTTTCGGCAGCCACAAAGGCTGAACTGTTGTCTACGCGTAGACCGGATGCCCTTTTTGCAGGGGACAGCCTGTCTGCAAGGCCTCTCCGCCCAGTCGGTGACACTGCAGCCGGCGCGGCCGGTTTTGCGCTCAGGGACAGCATTTCCAGGCCGGACACTGCCGTTTTACAAACCGATTCGGTGGCTCTTCTCAGCAAATCGTCTCTTGAGCGCCCGGCTTTCTCGACTGCAAGGGACTCTATCATAGAGGATTTCAGCGACGGCAGGCAGATGATATACTATTATGGTGACGTCACTGTAACCTACGGGGACATGAAACTGACTGCGGACTACATGGAATATGACCTCAAGACGCAGACCGTCTATGCCAAAGGCACGGCCGACTCCTTAGGCAACGTCACAGGGCAGCCGACCATGACCCAGGGAGGCAAGACCTACACCATGGAGGAGCTCAGATACAATTTCGAGACCCGCAAGGCCCGTATAACCAACATCATAACCCAGGAGGCTGACGGAATTCTCCACGGCAGGAACATAAAGATGATGCCTGACAATTCCATCAACATAACAGACGGAAAATACACGGTCTGCGACTGCGACCATCCTCACTACTATCTGAAGCTCACCGCCGCCAAGGTCATCACAAAGCCGTCGCAGAAAACGGTTTTCGGACCGGCCTACCCTGTGATTATGGATGTACCTCTGCCTATAGGCCTGCCTTTCGGATTCGTGCCGAAGCGTCCGGACAGGGCTACCGGACTTCTGATGCCGACTTTCGGAGAAGAGACTGCCAGAGGTTTCTTCTTCAGGGATTTGGGGCTTTATTTCGTTATAGGCGATTATTTCGACATATCGCTCACTACCAGCCTGTATACCCTGGGTTCTTGGAATATTGACATAAATTCCAGATATAAAGTTAATTATAAATGCAGCGGCAATTTCGGTTTCACTTTTTCAAACGACCAGACCGGAGAAAAAGGCAGCAGCGACTTCTTCCAGAGCCGTAACTTCTCGGTAAGGTGGAGCCACCAGCAGGATTCGAAAGCCCGTCCGGGTACAAGTTTCAGCGCCTCCGTCAATTTCTCCAGCCCGGCAAACAGCCGGTACAACTCACATTCGGTGAACGAGGCCCTCCAGAACCAGATTTCATCTTCAATTTCATATTCAAAGAACTGGAACGGCAAATTCAATCTTTCAGTGAACGCCCTGCACAGCCAGAACACGAGAGATACGCTCTGCAACTACTCCTTCACCCTGCCGAACGTCACTTTTTCCATGTCCAGAATCTATCCTTTCAAGAAAAAGAACAGGGTCGGACCGGAGAAATTCTATGAGAAATTCTCTCTCGGCTACAGCACCACCCTGCAGAACAAAATCAGTTTCGAGTCGAGGGAATTCAACCAGCCGGGCTTTTTCGACAAGTTCCAGAACGGCATGACCCACAATTTCCAGATAGGACTGCCGAATTTCACCCTTTTCAAATATATCAACGTCACCCCCAGCCTGAGTTATGGAATGAACTGGCATTTCCGCAATTCCGAACTCAAATTCATTGAACCTGAATATGACAACGAGGGAAAACTTGTGCCGGGCACGGGCGTCACCACGACGGAAATAGGCAAGCAGTTCGGGACTTTCGGAGTCACCCACACCTATTCCGGCGGTATTTCAATGAGTACAAGGCTCTACGGACTGTTCAATTTCGGCAAGCACAGGAAACTCCAGGCTCTGCGCCATGTGATTTCCCCTTCCCTCTCATTCCAGTATTCTCCTGAAAAAGGCACTGCGTTCAACGGCTGGAGGACGCTGACATACGTGGACCCGAAAACCGGAGAAACCGTTGCAAGAGACTATAACATATACAATTACAGCGGTGCGCTGTATCAGGCTCCGGGCAAGGGCCAGACGGGCAGCCTCAATCTCAGCATAGGCAACAATCTCGAAGCCAAGGTTAGGGATCTGAGGGACACCACAGGCACAGGCTCGAAGAAAATCAAGCTGATTGACCAGCTGAATTTCAGCACAGGGTACAACTTCCTCGCCGACTCGTTGAGAATGAGGAATGTAGGTGTCTCTCTCTCCACTTCTGTCTTCGGCAAATTAGGCATCAGCGCGAATATGAACTTCGATCCCTATGCAGTCGATCAGACGGGACGCAAATACAACAAGTTCAGCATTGCCGCCGGAGGGCCTCTGATGAGACTTACGAATGCCAGTGCCTCATTGTCATACTCTCTTTCCGGAGAAGGCAAGATAAACGGCAACGACGGCACCAAACAGGCCGGAGGCGGCGGTGGAGGCAATCCTGCGGATTATTATACCCGGATCTATTACCATCCGGTCACGGGCGAATACATCCCGGGTGGATACCTCTATTATATGAATCCGAACGTTCCCTGGTCGGTGAACTTCAACTATTCGTTTTCGTACGCCCGCTCCTATTCGTATCTTTCGGAGACTAAACAACTTATTACAAATCACCGCTTCACTCAGACTTTGGGCATTTCCGGAAACATCAAGATTACTCCGCGTATGTCCATCAACATGCAGACCGGAGTGGACCTTATGGCGATGAAACTCACGACGACACAGATCTCGGCGACTTTCGACCTGCACTGTTTCAACATGTCGTTCTCCTGGGTGCCTACAGGAAAATGGCAGTCATGGAGCTTCAGGATTGCCGCCAA
The DNA here is from genome assembly GCA_902461985.1 of uncultured Bacteroidales bacterium. Taxonomy (GTDB): domain Bacteria; phylum Bacteroidota; class Bacteroidia; order Bacteroidales; family UBA932; genus Cryptobacteroides. The sequence goes on from CABQAB010000023.1 coordinate 9,177, forward strand.
TGCGGCTGCGCTTGCCGACCTGCTGAAGTTCAAGAAGAGCAGTTCATTCTGGGACAACAACTACAGATAGTTCAGGGAATGGGAAGGAATTGTCAGGTGAAACCGCAAGTTTCCGACTGGTTTTTTGCATTAAAAATGAATTTTACATAACTTTGCACTGCATCTTCAAATGTGCCGTGCCTTGGTCAAGGCTGTCAGCGGCTTATTATCCAAAATTAATGGAAACAAATATTTATCTATGCACAAGATATTCGAATTGAAAGAGATGGAGCAGGAACGCCTGCTGGATCTTGCTTCGGAACTTAAAATCAAGAACTTCAAGAAACTCGGCAGAGAGGACCTGGTCTATGCCATAATCGACCAGGAAGCGGCGCAGAAAGCCGCAAGGGATATGGAGAAAGAGGCTGCAAGAGCAGCTGTCGGGATTGATGACAAACCTAAGGGAAGACGTGGCCGGCCTCGAAAGAACGAGGCTAAGACCACTCCGGCATCGGTTCAGGCTGCTGAGACAGCCGCTCAGGCAAAAAATGAAGTTGAAACGAAGGTAACTACGGAGACTGAGACTTCAGCAAAATCAGGCAGACCGCAGAACCAGCCGGCAGAAGCACAGAAATCCCGTCGGGGAAGACCTAAAGGAGCCAAGAACAAGGCTGTCAAGGATAGTACGGAATCCGGACAGGAGGCTGCCGGCAGTGCTGTCAATTCCGATAAAGTTCCCCAGAATAGAACTCAGGGCGGGACTCAGGAAGGCGGCGTTCAGGACAAAGTGCAGGCAGCACTTCCTGACAGGCAGCAGAATGTCGATGCAGCAAATCCGGCCAGGGAACTGAGACCCCGCCGCAACCGCATCCAGCGAAATGACAATCCTGAACCGCAGTCACGTGTCGAGACCCCGGCTGAAGTTCCGTCAGAAACCGTTGAAGATCCGGCTGCATCTTACGGAAGCATGAATGAAGCCGAAGACAGGCAGTCACAGCAGAACCCCCAGAACAATCTACAGAACAATCCCCAGGGCAATCCGAACCAGCAGCAATACCAGCAGAACAGGAATTTCCAGCAGCGCAACGGCTCGATGCGTCAGCCGCAGCGTTTCCAGCAGCAGCCGCGCATAGATTTCGAAGGCACTGTGGAGGCGACCGGAGTCTTGGAGACACTGCCTGAAGGCTACGGTTTTCTCCGTTCATCGGATTATAACTACATCAGTTCACCGGACGATGTGTATGTATCCCAGAATATAATCAAGCAGTATGCGTTGAAGATGGGCGACACCGTCGTCGGTGACATAAGACCTCCCCGCGACACCGACAAGTACTTCCCTCTCGTAAGGGTCAAGACGATAAACGGACGCTCTCCGGAATCAGTACGGGACCGCATTCCTTTCGACTTCCTCACCCCGCTCTTCCCTGACGAGAAATTCAATCTTCTGGGACACGGTCACGATGACCTCTCATGCAGAATCGTAGACCTCTTCACGCCAATAGGAAAGGGGCAGCGCGGACTGATAGTAGCCCAGCCGAAAACCGGCAAGACAATGCTCCTGAAATCAATTGCCAATGCAATAGCCGACAATCATCCGGAAGTGTATATGATTGTGCTGCTTATTGACGAGCGTCCTGAAGAGGTTACGGACATGGCCCGCACCGTAAAGGCGGAAGTCGTGGCTTCCACTTTCGACGAACCTGCGGAAAAACATGTGAAAGTTGCCAACATGGTGATTGAGAAGGCGAAGTGTATGGTCGAGTGCGGTCACGACGTTGTCATTCTTCTGGATTCCATTACAAGGCTTGCGAGGGCATACAACACGGTCCAGCCGGCCTCCGGCAAGGTCCTTTCAGGAGGTGTGGATGCAAATGCGCTTCACAAGCCGAAGCGTTTCTTCGGCGCAGCCCGCAAAATCGAAAACGGAGGGTCCCTTACGATTATCGCCACTGCGCTCACGGAGACCGGTTCCAAGATGGACGACGTTATTTTCGAGGAATTCAAGGGCACGGGCAACATGGAGCTGCAGCTCGACCGCAAGCTCTCTAACAAGCGCATATTCCCGGCTGTGGACGTAACATTGAGTTCAACGCGCAGGGATGATCTTCTCTACGATCCGGTTACGGCTCAGAAGATGTGGGTTGTCAGACGTTTCCTTTCCGACATGAATTCCATCGAGGCAATGGAACTGCTGCAGGACAGAATGCGCAAATACCCTACGAATGAGGCATTTCTACAAAACCTGCAAAAAGACAATGAATAAATCTGCAAGGAGGCAGAATCAAACATATGTCTGTTATCTGTAACGGAAATTGCATGTCCTGCGAGCTGAGATCAAAACTGAACCAGCCGCAGGACTGCGTCAAAACAGGAGTTTTCGGACTTGACAGGAAAGCGGCGGCCCATTTCAGCGACATTCTTGGCAATGACAGCGCGGGCCGGCTCCGTTTTTTCGCCTTGGACGAAATTTCAGGCATTCTGGACATAGATCCGGACGTGGTACTTTTCCTCGTTGATGCGAAAAACCTGAGCGATAACATCTATCCGGTCACCAAACTGATAGACATGGACCTCAAAGTCCTTATGCTGATATACAATTACGGCGAATATCTGAATACCGGACATTCCCTTGACATGGAGAGACTGAGCCAGCTCTTAGGAATGAAAGTCATGGCCTGCGAAGTCTCTGACGAGCAGGGACGCAGGAAAGTGCTCGGAGAGATAGTAAAATGCCATGAACAGCCTTTGAACAAAGATGTTTCAGTTCCTTATGGACAGGATATTGAGTCTGCCGTTACAAAAATTTCTGCTGCCAGCCACAAAGGACATCCGAATCAGGAGAAATGCTATTCTGAAAGGTATATATCACTGCGTCTTTTAGAGCATCAGAACTATATACTGCCATATGTCGAAAGCCTGCCCAATGCAGCGGAGATACTTGCCGTATGCAAAAAGGAGCACGACAGACTGGAAAGGGATTTCGGGGAACAATCGGAAGTCCTGGTGGAAAACGGGCGGCGCGGTTTCATTGCCGGAGCTTTGCAGAACACCGTGCGTCACAGCAGGGACAATTCCGACCATAGTTTCGCGGAAAGACTTGACACGGTACTCACAAGTCCTCTTTGGGGCTTCCCTATTCTGCTTTTAGTGCTTTTAGGAGTATTCGGAGCGACTTTCGCCATCGGAGCGTATCCGCAGGGCTGGATTGAAACGGGGGTAGATGCGCTCGCGGGCTATCTCCACGGAGTTATGCATGAAGGCTGGTTCAGCAGCATGCTTATCGATGGTGTGGTACAGGGAGTGGGGGCGGTGTTCTCCTTCCTTCCGAATATCGCCATCATGTTCTTTTTCCTCAGTCTGCTGGAAGATTCCGGCTACCTCGCCCGTGCGGCGTATCTGATGGACGGAATCATGCACAAAGTCGGGCTTCACGGAAGGTCATTTGTACCTATGCTGATTGGTTTCGGCTGCAACGTACCGGCGATTATGGCCGCCAAAAGCATAGACAACAGAAGGGAGCGGACTCTGACTATGCTTATGATTCCTTTCATCAGCTGTTCTGCCAGGCTGCCGGTCTATATGCTTTTCGTCTCGGCTTTCTTTCCCCGGCACAAAGCATTGGTCATGATGTCCCTCTATGTCATAGGAATCGCATTGTCCATTGTCTTCGCTTTCATAATGAAGCACACGAAATGGTTCAAGCCCGGAAATGAGGACTTCGTGTCGGAACTGCCTGCTTTCAGGATACCTACATGGAGGAACACCGGCCTGCATATATGGGAAAGGGTTGAAGACTACCTGAAGAAGATTTCCACTGTCATTCTCGCAGCCTCGGTGATTATCTGGGCTTTGGAATATTTCCCTGCGGACAGGACAAACTACGGAGAGAACCCTGAAGAATCATATCTTGCAGACATCGGCAAGTTTATGGGCCCTGTCACCAGGCCGCTCGGCTTTGACTGGAAAATGAATATCTGCCTGCTTACAGGACTGCCTGCAAAGGAGGCTATCGTCAGCACTATGGGTATACTCTATCATGCTGCGCCTGACGAGGAAGCGGAAAACGGGGCTTCAAGGACTTTGTCTACCGTGCTCAGGGAAGAAGGCATATTCAACTCGGCCAATGCCTGGGCCTTCATGCTCTTTGTCCTGCTTTATTTTCCTTGTGTGGCGACGGTTTCCGCCCTTCGGAAGGAAGTCGGCTGGAAGTGGGCGGCATTTACCGTGGTGCACTCAATGCTGCTCGCATGGGTTGTTGCATTTGCCGCATACCACCTTATAGGATTGTTTATCGTGTAATTAGGTTGCCGCCCCGGAGCGGAGTGTCAGGCTGCTATCGTCCGTTCATGACATTGAAAACGACTTGCGAGACCATGGTTTTGAGTTCGCCGATGAATGATACGGCGTCGTACTCGCCCTTTTCTATCTGACGGAGTTTCTTCTCCCAGAGACCTGTAAGTTCAGCGGACTTAAGCAGGTCTTCGTTGATGGTGGCAATCAGTTCCCTGCCTGTGGCGGTAGGTATGAGATTCTTGCGTTCCTTGCGTATATAATCCCTTTTGAAAAGAGTTTCGATTATGGCCGCCCTCGTTGACGGCCTGCCGATGCCGTTTTCTTT
>CABQAB010000024.1 GCA_902461985.1 uncultured Bacteroidales bacterium
TTGCCACCGGCAAACTCCTTCTTCAAAAAGACATCTATCCTCAAAAATCTTATTCCTATTGATGCACTTTATTTTTTTCATATTACTTAACCCGTGGAAAGGAAAATTACGCTACGCAACCCCCTTTTCCCACAGCGCGCAAAGGTAGCAATATTTTAGAAAAACGCAACATTATTTATAAGTTGTTTTGACATAAAATTTCAAAACAGCCTCCATGCTCAATCTTCACATTTCGCAGTCTTGTCTACATTCAGGACTTCCATGCCGGACAGTTTTCCATCATCCAGATGGAAGCGGAGAGCTGTACGCACGACATGGAAGCCCTGGTAGCCGGCAGCTCCCGGATTAAGTACCATCATTTCCAGCTGTTTGTCGTAGACGACTTTGAGGATGTGGGAATGGCCGCAGACGAAGATGTCCGGACGATATCTCATAATCAAGGCGAACGCACTGCGGTCGTAACGCCCCGGATATCCTCCGATATGGGTCATAAGAACTTTCATGCCTCCGCAAGTGAAAAAACGGTGCAGAGGATAGTCGTAGCGCAGGTCGTAATTGTCGCAGTTGCCGCAGACACCGACGAGAGGCTTGAAAGCGGCTATTTCGGCTGCCAAAGAAAATCCGCCTCCGAAGTCTCCCGCGTGCCAGATTTCGTCTACCGGTTCGAGAAAGTTCCTGAGAGAAGAATCGAAAACCCCGTGTGTGTCTGAAATAAGTCCTATGTATGGCATAACTACATCGATAAAAGTTCATAAACCGAGGCCACTGCAAATACGGCTGCAGTTTCTGTCCTTAGTCTGGACGGTCCGAGGTGTACGGGCAGGTAGCCGGCACTTATCGCAGCAGCCACTTCTCCGGCAGAAAAATCCCCCTCAGGACCTATCAAAACTGTGATTTCGGGGACATGGCCGTCAAGTCCGCGAAGTTCTGCAGCAGACGCCGGAGCCTTCTCCGCATCCATCCCCACCCCGTCCTCATATGGCTGCGCACCGCCCTGAAAACAAGGATATTCGCGTGACATATATTCTTCCACGGCCTGCTTCATGGAAACTCGCGGAAGACTGCCGTCTTCAAAACAGCAGGCGACAAGCTTCAGCCCCTCCCGCCCGGCAGAGACAAATTCCATGACAGATTCAGACGGGCACAGTTCCGGCAGACGGGCCTTCAGCGACTGCTTTGCTGCTGAAAGCAGAATGCGCTGCAGCCTGTCCTCACGCAGATTCCGTCTTTCGGAATGTTCACCTATTACCGGCACTATGCTGTCCACGCCCATTTCCGCAGCCTTTTCCGCAAACCACTCGTAACGGTCAGTGTTCTTGGTCGGACAGACGGCCATGGTGAGTCTGTATGGATGCTCTCCCCAGCCCTTCCGGCACGATTCGGCAACTGCACAAACCTCCTTTGGAGAGATGGAGCTTATGCGGCAGCCATAAAGATTGCCATTCCCGTCTGCCACGTCGATGACATCCCCAGGCCTGTGGCGCAGCACTTTGGCACAATGCGTCGATTCATCAGGGCCGAGAATCAGCAAGTTGCCGTCCACCCTGTCTGCGTAAAATATTTCCATGTCAGGAACAGTTTAGTAATCTAAAATTTCCCGTCGTATTACTGTAATCTTCAATCTCATGCCACCCTCACTCAGTAATCTTCAATCTCACTCCGCATACCGTCGGGACGAGTGTCACTTGCGTATGATTTCTATGGAGGAATCCAGTCCTACCTTGATTATGGATGAGGCCTTTCCTGTGGCCCCTCTGCCGAAACTCCGGTCCACTATGCAGTCTACGGCAGATTTGACATCCCCGGAAATCTCATCGAAACCGCTTGGCGTCGGCTCGCCTGAAATGTTCGCTGACGTGGACACTATCGGACGCCCGAGAGCGGCTGTCAGACGGCGGCAGAAATCGGAAAGCGGGACTCTGATGGCAACGGTTCCGTCCCCGGCCACCGTATTTGCAGCAAGCAGATGCCTGTCGCTCTGCTCCACTGATTCAGCCGCAAGAGCCCCCGGATATACAATGGTCATGGGCTTGTCATTCACTTCGACCAGCTGCACCGCAATCTCCGGCACTTCCCTGACATAGCGGCACACCATGTCCATATCCGAAGCCAACAGGACCAGAGATTTGCTGTCGGGACGTCGCTTGATGGCAAATATTCTCGCGACCGCCTCAGGATTCGTGGCATCACAGCCGAGCCCCCACACGGTGTCAGTAGGATAGAGTATGACTCCTCCTTCTTTGAGGGTCTGCACGGCCCTCCTTATTTCTTCTTTTTCTTCCATATCATCTTTTTGCTATACATTCCGCAACAATGGGATAGTGATCCGAAAAACGGATTCGCGAGGTCTTGTGTGAAAGGACCTCCCAGCTTTCCGGCACAAACACATAATCTATTCTCAGGAACGGCCAGAACGCGCTGTAACTCGCTCCGAAACCCTTTCCCGCCTCGACGAAAGAGTCTTTGCTCGCCCTTCTCATACGGTGGTAGGTGTAGGACATAGGGTTGTCGTTGAAGTCCCCGCACACCACCCCGGCACACGGGCTTTCGTCGAAATGGGACAATACCGCATCCACCTGCTCAGGCCTTCTCGACAGGGATTTACGGTACTTCCGGCCTGTTTCATGCATTTTTTCCTTGTTTCCCGTAAGCGAATGCCATATGCTCGAAAGCGATATGGCATAACTCTCGAAATGACAATTATATACCCTGAACCTCTCTCCTCCGTAGTCATATTCGCTCCATAAAGCCAGGTTCACGCTGTCCTCAAAAAGTATTTTCCCCTTCGCGACGGCCTTGTTGCGGCTCAGAGTCACGTTCCCGCTGTAACGGTTCTTCCCCTTGAAAAGGTAATACTCGGCAAAATAGCCGGGAAGCCTGTTTTTCACAAGATATTGCAAAGCCCCCAAATCGGCACAGGAGAACTCCTGGAGACAGATTATGTCCGCGTCGCTGCGGGAAAGGAAATTGAAAACAGAATCCATCCTCTCTTTCTGGTCCGCCTTTCTGCTTTTGTAGGCGAACCTGTCCACATTATAGGTCAATATCTTTATCTGGGAGCCTGACACCGCCTCCATTTCTTCCGGTCCTGAAAAACGTATGAAACGCCCGACGAAAAACAGCGAGGGGAGGATTGCAAGCAAAGGCAGCACCATGTATTTCGGACGCCTGGCCACGGCCCATACCAGCAAAGCCGAGTTCACAAGGAACAGCAGCGGAAACATGAGCCCGAAAAGCGAAAAGAACCAGGTCTTGACAGGATTTACGACCACACTCAGGTAGGACAGCAGTTGCAGGAAAGCAAATGCTGCCGCCACAACGGTAAACGACAAGCCTCCTATCCAGCCGTGCCCGCCTTTCCGCTTTCTGCCGGAAGCCGTCTTTCTCCCTTTCGCACCCATGTCAATCCTGTATCAGTCCCTGTATATCAATCCTGTGAATACATCTTATGTCCCCTGCGCCAGATGACTATGAGCACATAGCCGAACAACATGCCTCCGAGATGGGCGAAATGCGCCACGCCACCGCTGCCGAACACACCGAAAAGCAGCTCGATTACCGCAAAGACTATGACGAACCACTTGGCTTTCATGGATATCGGAGGAAAAATAAGTGTCATCACAGAATCCGGGAAAAGCATCGCATAGCCTAAAAGCAGACCGTAAATCGCACCTGATGCTCCTACGGTCGGTGTCCTGAGCAGCATCCTTATGGAATCATTGGCCGAAACCGCGGCTGCCGGATCTCCTGACACCATCTGGTTCTGCCAATAGAGGCACTGAAGCCATTCCACTCCGGTATGCAGCGCCGCCGCACCGAGCCCCGTCACGAAATAGAAAATCAGGAACTTCTTCGGGCCCCATACCCTTTCAAGCACGCTGCCGAACATATAAAGGGTGAACATATTGAAGAAAAGATGCCCGAAGCCGCCGTGCATGAACATATGGGTAACGAACTGCCACCAGTGGAAAAACGGCGAGGTCGGATAGAAAAGGGCCAGATACGGAATCAGGGCGTCTTTGGACAGAGCCGTTATCAGCAGCATCAGCGTATTTATCAATATAAGGCTACGGGTGACGGCAGGAACCGAACTCATGAACCCGTGGGGATTTCTTGTGAATCTTATTTCCATTTTCTTCTGGTAAGCATTAAAAAATAAGTTGGTTCAGTATCTGCCAGGCTCAGAACTTGGCGTCCATGTCCGAGGCAGTCATTATCAACATAATCTTACGTCCGGATGATGTGTACTCCGGATTCGAACTTGCGAGCAGGGACTCTACGAGAGAAGCCGCCTCGGCAAGGCTGCGCGGACAGGTGTAGGCAGCAGCCCCTAAAAGCGCGAACTTGCCGGCTGTTTCCGAGATAACGAGGGAGGCAAGACTCGCCCCCGCTCCCTGCAAAAGCAGAATGAGGTCACCTGTCATGGCCACCACCTTGTCTTCTTCTGAAGGGAATCCGGCCGGAACGCCGTTGACGACAACGGTATCGTTGCCGAAAGGGGCTATGTCGAAGCCGAATTTTCTCAAAAGCGAAGCGTATTCCACAATCAGGGCCATATTCTCCACACCCACCTGCACCTGGACAGGGAAAAGCACGGCCTGCGAAAGTCCGTCTTCTCCGGCATCGTCCGAAGCCTTGATGAACCTGTCATACAAAATCCTCTCCATAGCCCGTCTTGCATGGATAATCATCATTCCGGAACGCGAGTTCGTGACTACATATTTACCCCCAACTATGAGTATGCTGTCCTGACCGGGGCGTGTATTGCGCATATTCCCGTCGAAAAGGACTCCGTAATCCTGACTGTCCCCGACATAGGAGGAGGTACCGGGGATGTGCTGCATCTGTCTTGACTGAATATTTCCGCCTTCATCCCAGGACTGAGCCCATCCGTCCGCTGTTCCAGGCTCGAACCCGTCGGCGAATTCCCTGTACGGTCCGTCGGACATGCCGTTCCGTGGCCCGTCCGGATTCCGGTTCTGGAGTCCGTTCTGGAACGAGGCCTCATTCGGGAAACCGTCGTTGTCGAAAGGATTGTAGCCGGGCGTACCGACTTCAGGCTCCGAGATGCGGGTATATTCCTCGAAATTGCTTCCAAGCGAAGGAATCTGCCTGGAGGCGGAGGTTTCGAAATCTATTGCAGCTCCGAATGAATGACGTCCTATGGCCTCCCTGACACAGGCGTACATAGTCTGGAAAATCACCGAATCGTCCTCAAACTTGACTTCCGCCTTGGTCGGGTGTATGTTCACGTCGACGCCGTGAGGGTCTATGGCGAGATAGATGAAATAACTCGGGGTCATACCTTCAGGAACCATGTCCTCATAGGCTTTCATCACCGCCTTGTGGAGATACGGGCTGCGGAAATACCTGCCGTTCACGAAGAAAAGCTGGTATCCGAGAGATTTGCGTGCCTTGTCCGGACGGCCTATGAAACCTGAAACATTCACGACCGAAGTGTTGGCGGACAAGTCCACAATTTCTGAAGCGACTGACGCTCCTGCCACATCCAATATTCTGAACTTAAGTGACTTGACCGCTTTCAGCACATATATTTCCCTGTCGTTGTGGATGAGGGTGAAGGCTATTTCCGGGCAGCAGAAAGCCACATGCTGGAATTCAGTCACTATGTGTTTGAACTCGATGCTGTCGGATTTCAGGAATTTCCTCCTCGCGGGCACATTGTAGAAAAGATTCCGCACCTGAAAATTCGAGCCCACGGGGGATGCCGTCTCAACTGTCGAAAGGTGCCTGGAATCAGCGAACTCCACTCTGCATCCCAGCTCATCTTCCGCCCGGCGTGTGCTGAGCGTAACTTCGGCTACCGCGGCTATTGAAGCGAGAGCCTCGCCACGGAAACCGAAAGTGGATATGTCTTCAAGGTCTTCTGCAGTGGCTATTTTCGACGTAGCATGACGCTCGAAGGCAAGCACGGCCTGGTCCGGCGACATTCCGCAACCGTTGTCAATCACCTGCACCAGAGTCCTTCCGGCGTCTTTTATGATGACACTGATTTGTGTAGCCCCTGCATCCACAGCATTTTCCATCAGTTCCTTCACGACGGACGCCGGTCTCTGCACCACCTCGCCGGCAGCTATCATATTGGCTATATTGCTTGGAAGTATCCTTATGTCCATATAAATACTTTATCGGGTACTGTTTCCGGAGACTCTACTGCATCGACTGGATGAGCAGCGGGTAATATTTGGCAATGAGATAAATGACGACGAATGCCAGAATCAGCGAGACCAGGCCTATGATTCCGGACACCCGGCTGCCCCCGCGGGTCTTCTGGTAGTTGCCGCCCCTGAAGCTGCCTTTCACGTATGAACCGGGCACATAATTCTTTTCCCTGCTGCCGTCGACCGCTCCGAACTTCTCTTTCAAAGCCTCTTTCTCAGGGTCATAATATCTTGGTTTATAATTGAATACCCTATGTTCAGGAGTACCGAAGAAACCGAAATTGAACATTCCCATAATCTTTGAACTCAAATTTGGGCAAGCCTTGACCAATTTGGCTGCCAATCTGCAAATTTACATAATTTTCGAGAGATTTGTGCTAACTTTGCCCCGCTTTAGAAAAGACTGGAGACACAGGCAATTATTGAACCGCATAATCACCATCAAGACAGACACTGAAATCATGGAAATCAAAGACATAAGAATCGGAAACGGATACGATGTACACGCACTCGCCCCGGGACTGCCGCTGCATCTGGGAGGCATCCTCATTGAAAGCCCGCTTGGCTGCATTGCACACTCAGACGGAGACGTGGCGATTCACGCACTTTGCGACGCCCTTCTCGGCGCACTCGCCCTCGGAGACATAGGCAGGCATTTTCCGGACACTTCCGACGAGTTCAAGGGCATAGACAGCCGCATCCTGCTCCGGAGAACCATGGATTTAGTGTCAGGAGCGGGCTACGAAGTCGGCAATGCGGACATTACCATAGCCCTGCAGAAACCAAAACTCGCACCCTATATATTGTCCATGCGCGAGGAGCTCGCATCGCTGATGTCCGTGCCGGTCTCTTCAGTATCCGTCAAAGCCACCACCACCGAAAAACTCGGATTCGTCGGCCGGAGCGAGGGCTGTGAAGTCTATGCCGTGGTGCTGCTGCTCAAAACTGTCTGATAAAAGGTTGCCGGATAACGAAAACCGCCCTCACATCGGCCAAGCCTTGCAGACCGGGAAATTCATTTTTAATGATTTAATTGATTAAGTTACAAATATACCCCGCCCCGTGATCTTTCAAATTTTTTCTGCAGTATTTTGGTTTATAAAATAAACTTGTTTATATTTGCAAAGTCTCCGCGGAACATACCGCCTGCACTGCAGCGATTCCGGAAAGCCGCAGAACAGGCGGAAACAGAAAACAGATTAACCATACGGCAGCAGATGCCGGTAAAATCATTGAAAAAATGGAAACAAACAATCATCAGGAAAACATGATGCCGGAAAACGGCGGCATGACTCCGGAAAAAAGTCTGAAGATAATCAATGAATTCATTGAAAAGAGCAGGCACAATTTCATCAGGGAATGTGGACTCCCCCTGATTATGTGGGGATGCTTAGTCCTTGTTACATCGTTGATTATATGGTTCTTATGGCGGCAGAGCGGAAATCCTTCCTGGAACTGGCTATGGTTCGCGATGGCGGCCATAGGTTTTGCTGCCGGACCTTTCCTGTCAAAACGCAGCAAGGCATATTCCAAAGGCTTTCTTGACGAGAAATTGGGCTTCCTGTGGCTGGCTTACGGTATTTTTGCGATGTCATACGCTCTTGTGGGCATCTTTCTCTATTCCAGCGCCATCACAATCGGAATAACGCTGATGATCGGCCTGTGCATCACATTGACGGGAGTGCTGAGCGAACTCAAATCCCTGACTGTCCTGGGATTCATTACGGGGATAGGTGGTTCCGCGCTGTGCTGCCTGGTCAAGCGGCCGGAAAATACGACTCTGGTCATAAGCGGGATGGCATTGGCGATACTCCTTTCAGGAATTGTAATGTATTTTCAATCCAGAAAAACATGTTCGAATTAGATTCGCCACTTTTCTCGCCTCGACAAAGTGAAACTGAGTTTCCCTCTGCCCCCGGCTCACCGAAAAGGTTCAAAAAATTAGACCCGTTGCTCCACTCCGAACTGCGGCTTGCGATAATGTCGATTTTAGCATCCTGCGATGAAGCTGATTTCGTCTATATCAGAGAACAGACGGAAGCAACGGCCGGCAATCTGAGCGTTCAGCTGGACAAGTTGACGGAAGCGGGATACATCGAGACCGAGAAGGGCTTTGCCGGAAAGAAACCGCGGACAGTCTGCCGCATCACAGGCCATGGCCGGGCAGCGTTCAGCGACTATATCGATGCCCTGAAGAGTTATTTCGAGTAGATTTGAAAAAGGAACGGGGACTGCGTTTCCGCAGTTTTCCCGCTCCTTTTTGAAAGCGGCTTAAAAAGTCAAAATAATTTTTGCAGATTCAGGAAATGTTCTTACCTTTGCAATCCCAATTCAAGGGGTAGCATTGAGATATGGTGTAATGGTAGCACTACAGATTCTGGCTCTGTCAGTGAGGGTTCGAATCCTTCTATCTCAACAGAAATGACAATCCGTCAGAAAGACGGCAAGCCTGATGGCGGGTTAGCTCAGCTGGTTAGAGCGCATGATTCATAATCATGAGGTCCGCAGTTCAATCCTGCGACCCGCTACGAGTCCAAGCACTGCACAACGCAGTGCTTTTTTCATGCATTCCAAAAGGAATAAGGTTTGCAGAATCAGAAAAAAGTTTCTTAAATTTGCCGACAGGGTATTAAAGATTATCTGACTATGAAAACAGGAGATATTGCAAAGGCTTCTCCAAACCTTACTGGTGAAACCGATTGGATAGTGGGTGAAGTAATTGATGTGGAAAAAAATCCTTTTATAGGCATAGTAGTCTCCATAAAAGACAAGTTGGGCAGGATATTCTACGGAGAGGAAAAATATTTCCTGCCTGCGAAAATGTAATGGAGACAGACTATGTTTGCCATTGCATTTGATATGGTCATTTCAGACCTGCGCAAAAATTATGGTGAGCCTTATAACAATGCCTATTTTGAAATTCGGCTCACGCTCCGCAAATATGAATTCTTCAACACACAAGGAAGTGTCTATCTTACAGAAAAGAATGATATGGCAAATCTCTACCGGGCCATTGAAGCCTTGAAGCAGATAGATTGGTTCAAAAATTCTGTCCGTGACATCCGTGTGTTCAGAGTGGAAGACTGGAGCGACTTCACTCATGTTGTAAAGGAGTAGCACCTGGAAAGAACTTTCGACTGGACGGATGGACGGTCGATTGGGACAATGAGATAGGTTTCGCTCCGGAATACCTCTACGAACACGGAGTGCCGGCTTGACGGCGTAACCCATAGAAAATGGGCTGTGACAGGATGCATTTTTTGTACAGCCCATTTAAGTTTTGTAAGAGATACGATCAATCGTAGTATAATCTTACGACATACCCTCCAACATTGCCGCCAACATTTCCGGACCGGCAGACCAGACTTCGACTTGGATAGAAAAGGGGCCGGCCAATAAACTTAGCCAACCCCCTTTAAGTTGCGGAACAACAAAGTGCAATGAAAAGTAAGGACGGGAGTGGTTTGCCCCGTCCTCACTTTGCTGCATCAATACCCGAAAATCTCTTCGAGGGAGACCTCGCGGACAGGGCCGAGAGTCTTCAGGTACTTGCTGTCCAGATCTTTTATGTCACCAAGAATGGCGTAGGTGTAGTTGCGGCCGGCAACCCATTCCTGCTGGGCCTTTTTCACGTCTTCGAGTGTCATATCCTGGATTTCGTTCCAGAGACGGCGGTCCACAGGCTCGTCGATATCAAGGTCTCGGCAGTCGATGTAGGCATCAAGCACAGCCTTGCCGACCACGCGCTTAGTCCTCAGATTGCTGATCATGGACTCTTTGGCAATGGCGAAAGCCGCCTCGGACTCAGGCATGTTGTTGATAATCTCCTCGAAAGCCTCGACAGCCTGGCGGAGCTTGTCGTTCTGGGTAGCGATAAATGCCTGATATGCATAGCGGTCAGCCTTCCAATATGGGGTCATGATGCCGGCCCACGCAGAATAAGCCAGACCGCGGGCCTCCCTCATTTCCTGGAAAACTATGCTGTTCATACCTCCGCCGAAATAATTGTTATAAAGCGAAACTTCGGCCTCCTTGTCAGCATCATATTCTCTGGCATCACAAGAGAACTGATTGAAATAGAGCTGCTTGGCATCATACTGCGCAAGCACCACCGAATTATGGTCCACAATCTGGTTCAACGGAACGATGACATCTGCATCCTTCAGTTCCTTTGAGCCGTCGTGGATGACGGCGAGAGATTTCTTGAGTTCCTTTTCCGATGCTGGTCCATAATAAACCACCTCACACTCGGTGTCGAACAGTTCCCTGACGGCACCAATCAGCTGCTCCGAAGTCAAGGCCATGACCTCGTCATTGGTCAGAGTCGTAGAATGCAGATACTCAGGACCGTATGCCACATAGCGGCGGAGTGCGCTGAAACAGCTGCTCTGGTTCAGTTTCGCATCCCCACGGCTTTTCAGAATATCATTCTTAAGGTTTTCCAATATGGACTCATCCCCTTCCACGTTGTCGAGAATGTCCCTGTATAAAGCCAGGCACTCGTCCATTGAGTCTGCCAATCCGCTGAAAGTCACATAAGTCCTCGTATTGGCCCCATAGGACTGGCTCACTGCGAGATCATACATTTTCGACGAGATTTCGGCATTTGACATATTCGCCGTTCCGAGATAGGAAAGATAGTCAAGGGCGATTGGAAGTTCAGGCCTCTGGGCCTTTCCGAGATCGAAGAGATATTCAAGATTAAACAGTGCATTGACAGTATTCTTCTTGTAGAGCACATCTATGCCGTCACAAAGGTCAAATTCAGACATTTCCTTGTCGAAATCTATGAATACCGGCTCTATAGGCTTCACTTCCGAATTCTGGATTGCAAGCAGGAACTCCGACTGTGCATCGCGGTTGGTGGAAATCGGAGTTATGGAAGGAGCGGACACTTTCTTCACGCTTTTGTCCTCGCCCATCCTCTTGTAGATTACCGCATAATTATTGTCGGCAAGATACTCTCCAGCCCATTTGCAGATGTCTTCCTTTGTGATTTTGGCCATCCTGTCGATTTCACCTACGCAGTCAGCCCAGTCTTCACCGTTGATGAATGCATCCACGCAGGCCATGGCCCTCGTTTCATTGTCCTCAAGACCTTCCATGTAGGATTTCTTGTAGTTGTTCACTGTAGCCTTGATGAGGTTTTCATCGAAATCGCCGTCACGAAGTTTGACGAGTTCATCTAAAAGGATATCCCTCACCTCTTCAAGTGTCTGCCCCTGTTTAGGATAGCCGCCGAGAGCGAACATACTGTGGTCTGCTAAAGGAATGACGGTTGCGAAAGACTGGAGTGTCTTCTGCTGCTGGTTTATGTCAAGATCGATAAGGCCGGCCATACCGTTATACAATATCGAGGAAGCTATATCCGCCACATCATTGGATTTGTCGGCAGCCTTCGGAAGTCTCCAGGCGATATAGAGATATTCCGCTTCAAGTCCGCGCACCTCCACCTCGACAGGCTCGGTAATAGGAGTTTCCGGATTTGCATTGACCTTCGCCCTGAGTTCGGGAATTTCAGGATTCGGCTCCATATCCCCGAAATACTTTTCAATCACGGAAACCATATAGTCAGGATCGAAATCACCGGCCACGCATATAGCCATGTTGTTCGGCACATACCAGGTCCTGTGATAATTCTTCACGTTGGTAATCGAAGGGTTTTTCAGATGCTCCTGAGTACCTAAAACCGTCTGCGTACCATACGGATGGTGAGGGAAAAGGGTCGCCATCATAGTCTCCCACATCTTGCGGGAGTCCTTGGTAAGCGACATGTTCTTCTCTTCGTATATGGTCTCCAGTTCGGTATGGAAGCCCCTGATTACAGGATGGCGGAAGCGGTCAGCCTGGATTTTGGCCCAGTTTTCAATCTGGTTGGAAGGGATGTCCTCGACATACACGGTCTCGTCGTTGGACGTAAAGGCATTCGTTCCCTGCGCTCCAATCAGAGACATGAGTTTGTCATACTCATTCGGAATGGCTATCTTCGAGGCCTCATAACTGATTGAGTCGATACGGTGATATATCGCGGCACGCTCCTGCTCGTCCACAGTCTTGCGGTAGGTCTCGAAAAGGGATTCGATTTCGTCGAGCATGGGCTTTTCAGCCGCGTAGTCCGATGTTCCGAAACTCTCGGTCCCCTTGAACATAAGGTGCTCGAAATAGTGGGCAAGTCCTGTCGTCTCCGCAGGATCATTCTTTCCTCCGACTCTCACCGCAATAGCAGTCTGGATTCTCGGAGTGGTCTTGTTTACGCTCATGTAGACTTTCAGCCCGTTGTCAAGAGTGTAGATCTGTGTTTTGCTCATATCGGACCTGACCGATTCATACTTTCCGCCAGAACATGAGGAGAAAAGCACAGCAGACAAAACCGCCAAATAAAACAAATGCTTCATCTTATTATAGTTTAGATATGAAAATACTGTATAATATCAAAAAATCCGCGACACAGGCCTCTTCACGAGGTCAGATGTCACGGATTAAAGAGCGGGTGGCGAGGGTCGAACTCGTGGCCCTCGGCTTGGGAAGCCGATGCTCTACCACTGAGCTACACCCGCATTTGTTGCAAAGGTAAGAAAACTATCCGGAAATTGCATAAAATTTGCAGGGAAAATTTGGATTTTTCTACAGGGACAAAGATTAAAACAGACAGAATTATGATAAAAGCATTGGTATTCGACCTCGGAGGTGTGCTCATAGACCTTGACATCAAGTCATGCATCAAGGCCTGCAAAGATGAAATCGGATTCGACAAAGCAGCCGAATTCCTTGATCCATGCCACCAGAAAGGCATTTTCATGCGCTTGGAGGAAGGGACTGTCAGCAAGGAGAAATTCGCCGCCGAAGTCCTGAAGATGTGTCGTCCAGGCACCACTGAAGACGACGTAGCTCATGCTTTCAGGCGGCTTTTAGTCGGAGTCGCGCCATATAAGGTGGATTTGCTCAAGGAACTTGCCGCACGATACGACCTCTATCTTCTGAGCAACAACAACGAAATCTCGATGCCTGAGAGCAAACGCATCTTCGAGAGCCTTGGCATCCCTATGGACAGGATTTTCAAAAAACTGTTTCTCTCCTACGAAATGAAGATGCTGAAGCCGGGAGACGCAATCTTCCAGACAGCAATCGCGGAAATCAGCCGCATTTCGGGCGGGAGCCGCCATACAGACAGCATGTCCGGCACAAATGGTTCAGGAAACGATGCCGGCATCTCCGCATGC
>CABQAB010000025.1 GCA_902461985.1 uncultured Bacteroidales bacterium
GGCGTAGTGGTTGCTCAGATATGACCAGTGGTATGTCTTGAGATTCTTGTAGGAAGGGACACATTCGCAATAGTCGTTATTCCCCTGATAGCAGGATTCCCCTCCGTAGGGATAATAATTGGATTCAGCCTTGACATACATTCTTGAATAGACATTGCCGAAAGTTCCTCCGTCATTGCCGTTCACGAACGCGCAGTCATTGTGGATTGCCATTCTCGCCTTGTACGAAGGGCCGAAAGCCTCGGCAACGGTAATGGAATCCTTTTCTGTCACAGGCTTTCCGTCTCCGTTGAAAACCGCCAGCAGTCTCTGTTTCCAGCTTGGAGTCCTGATTGCCACTGCCCTGTTCTCTGGTACGGCGTCAAGCAATGCCTTTACGACTTTGGCGTGGTCTTCGGTCGTTTTCACGTTAGTGGTATATGCCCACTCTCCGTAAGTGCCGACAAGTCCTGCCTGAACAACGTATATCACGTCCCCGAATTCCTGGAATATCGGTTTCAGTTGCTGGATGTGACTGACAATCATGTCTGCCGGAGGTTCCTGGACAGGCCACTTGTCATTCCAGGAATACGCCACTCTGCATACTGCCTTGCAGCCTGACTGGCGGAGATTGGTGAAATGTTCCCGCATGACCCTGAGGACATCATCTGAAAGGATTTCCTTGTCAACGAAATCACAGAGATACAGGAACGTGAACACAAGGGAGATATTCTCTTTCCTCGCACTGGCAAGCCTTTCAACCGAAGCGGCAGCCGGAACCGACCCCTCATGGAAACTGTAGGAAACGTTGAAATACGGCCCGCGTTCCGGATTCGGGAAATCGGTTTCATCAGGAGCGTAAACCACGTCATAGGGGAAAGGCGGTTCGGGAGCGATGAAATGCTCCACGTCCACATCCGTTTCACACGGCTGATATATCTGCCTGGAAGCATAGATTCCGTCAAGTTCAGATACCGTGTCAAGTCCGGGCCTGACGACGTTGAAATCTGACGGCTGCTCTTTAACGCATGAAAGCATGCACGCGACCGACAGGGCCGCAACAAAAATATTTCTGTCCATGAATCTGAAATTTGTCTGCAAATGATAAAAATTTTAATCTGCCTTGAAACTTGCAATACGGTTATATCCTGTCCCCTCGTCCCACACACCGCGGCTTGCTATTCTCACGCTGTAGGCCGGATTGTCATGAAGTTCGGGAGAGACATCAGGAAGGTTCATATACAGCGTATACCGTTCCCCTGCTTTAAGGGACTCGGGAAGAGTAAGATTCTCGTCGTAAATATAATGGTGGCATCCTTTCCAGTTCCGTGGGTCCGTCCTGGAAACGAATACATATTTCTCCGACGGGTCGTTGTCATTCATGACGACCAGCTCGATTCTGCGCTCGTTGATCAATGATGCGAAGCCATAGTTGGACAGGCACATTTTCAGCAGCAGCGTACCCCCGGCAGTGAATCTGCCGAAAAAGGAGGCCCCGTTGAACACAAGACGGTATCCGACACGGGAGACGAGATCGTCATGGCACTCCCCGTCCCGCCACACTTCAGGAACCTGCCATGCATAATTCCTGAGATACGAAAAATGGTAACGGCGGAGATGCCTGTTGGAATTTCTGCAACCGCAGTATTCATAGATACCAGCCATAGGACAGGTTTCGCCGCCTATCGACACATAGTTCCCTTCCCGTTCCCATAGCCTTTCATCCTTCACATTGCTGAACGTGCCGCCGTCAGAACCGCTTGCAAGCACGCAGTCATCGTGTCCGGCCAGGCGGGAAAGATATGAACCGTCGAAGGCTGTACTGACCGAAAGCGAATCTCCCCACTTGTAGGGTTTGCCGCTGATTTTTCCGAGCACCATCATTTTCTGCCCGGGCGTGCGCAGTGCGACCTGGCGGCAGGAAGGGACATTGTCCAGAAGGGCTTTCACTACTGCAGCCCTGTCCGCGTTGTCATTCAGGTTGGTGGAAGTATGCCACTCCCCGTAGATACCGACAAAACCGGCCTGGACGACATAGATGACGTCCTTGTATTCATCCCACACCGGAGCGAGCTGTTCTATGTGACGGAGCACCCATTTCAATTCCGGGTCCTGGACAGGCCATTTGTCGCTCCATGAATAGGCATGACGCAGGACGACTTTGGTCCCGGCCAGCCTTTCATTCTCGAAATGGCGGCGCAGCACATTCAATGCGTCTTCCGAAATGGCGCTTTCAAGGAAATCGCACAGGTACACTCCGACATAATGGAGCGTAATCCCGGATTTTCTCGAAGCGGCGAGCGATTCGGCACTCCGGGGCTCTGGAATGCTCCCGTCCTTGAAATGATACTCCCAGAAATCATACGCACCGCGTTCCGGATTGCAGAAATTCGAAGCGTCATACTTGTATTCTACAGAATATTCAAACGGGGGCTCCGGAGCGACAAAATGCTGGGCATCAGCATCAAGGTCCGGAATCGGCCAGCCATATATATCCTGTATGACATTCTCTTCAGCCGGCGGCTCCGGCATCGGTGTCACTATATTTCCATTGCATGAGATGAATGACACGGCAGCCGCTGCCAGCCATAGAAATCTTTTGTTCATGACAATCATTCTGAAAGTTTTGGAATTAACGGATATCACTCTGCAAGGTTGAGCGTGAAACCGCATCTTGCAGGCACGACAAAATAGTTGTTATATGCCAGGTTAGTGTGGTTGAACGTCACGGCAAGCGGAAGTTCTTCAATATCCTTCAGTCCAAGCCCGGCTCTGCTGAGAGTGAAAGTATAGTTGAACATACCGTCAGCCACCCAGCCGTTTCCTGCCGCCACATTGTAGTAACCGGCTGCGCCGGCGTGTGCGGTCCCGAAATTGTCGGCTTTCTTCGAACAGTCCCTGACTGCCGGAGACCATGGCATAGGGGAAGCATTGTCTGAACACTGGCCATAAAGGAGGATATCATAACCTTTTGGGGATTTTGACAGTGCCCATCCGCCGCCCTGCCCGGAATGGACGTCGTCGGTGTCCAGCCATACTCCGAGGTAATTGAGATATTTCGAACCGTTGTATGAAGGGCATCCTGCAGTGTCTACCTGAACATAACCGTAAATGTAGTTCTCATCGACGCTGAACTTGGCACACTGTGTTCCTCTTGAGAACTGGGTGTCCGTCCCGAGATCGGCTTTTATGACGGCAGCCCAGAATGCAGGATCGGACTTCAGCGGAAGTTCGGTTTCATCCAGATCATATTCAATGTCCGGCGACGTGCCGAGTTTCAGAGGATAGCCGCTGCGGTCCGGCGCTATCACGTTGTCATTGTAGTAACCTGCATCGAATGAAACTCCGACATGAGTCTCAGTCTTTGCGTCAAGGCCGAGTCGGGCACGGTCAAGCACGAAAGTATAGCGGAAGACAGTACCGTCAAGTTCTCCCGCCCCGGCAGCCGCATCTTCCGTCGATTCGACAGCCTGGCCGAAATTGTCGCCTCCGCCGCTCACGTCATACCTTGCCGCCTCCCATTCCACAGGCTCTCCGGAATTTGAACATTTACCGCGCACAAGCACGTTGAAACGCTTTGCAAGGTTGAAAATCCATCCTCCTCCCTGACTGGCTGAAACATCGTCGTTGTCAATCCAGATGCCGAGATTGTTCAGCATTGAAGGCATGGGAGTCGTACTGTTTCTCGGAAATACTTTCTCCGTGTCAACCTCGACATAACCGTAAATATAGGTGTCGTCAGAGCAGAGTTTCAAACATTTGAAACCCCTGAGGAACGTCTTGTCCGTGCCATGGCTGAGACGGGGAGCAAGATTGTCCCACCATGAGAAATCCGTCTTGAGATGGTTCTTCAGGTTGTTGGCTACGTTCTTTTCGAGGGTCTTGCTCACTTTGTAGAGATTTCCGGCCACATATGAACCGGGGGTATCGTTGGTGACGGTAAAAATGTCACCGGCAGTCTCGATGGTGAGTGTCACGCTTTCATAATCAGTTTCGAGGACATTGAACCAGAGTTTGAAATCATCGGCAGACGGAGCCTCATCCGGGAACACCACTGTGATAGACCGGAGATCAGCGTCTGCGACCAGACCCGTCTCAGTCGAAGCTGTCGCGCTGCTGCTTGCGATTGCGCCGCCGTTGACTGTAAGAGTAGCCTTGGTGACTGCGTCAGTAAGTTCACTTGTGAAATGGAAATAAGCCACCGCAGTCTGACGCTTCATATTGAATACGATGTTGTCACCGTTGTTGTCCTTGCCCGCCTCTGCATTGCCTGCGGCTGCGGAGCCGGTCATGATGTCGTAGGAACCGTTATACAAATTTCCCTTCTGTGTTCTCAAAGAGCCGAGATCCACCGTATTCGATTCTGCCGGAACCGGATAGATGGCCCTGTAATTCCACTCTCCCGTGTATGCCGGCAGTTCCGCCGTAAATGATTCTCCATTCCATCCGGCACTTGCGCTGCCGGAGTCTCCGTTTCCATTGGTGTAGTCCACCCTTATCTTGTCCCCGTTTTCCCATGAAGAATAAAAAGTCTTCTCGTCATCGGAAGACAGCATTACTTTGGTCTCCACCGAAGAGTTTGCGACAAAATGTACAGTTACTGATTTCGCCGGTCCGTCAGGTACATCAGGCTCAGGCTTGTCCGGTCCTGCGGTCTCTTCCTTGTTTTTGTCATCTTCAGGTTCTATTGCTTCCCTGCTGCATGATGACAATGCGGCTGTCAACATCGCCGCAAATGCAAATACTTCGTAAATCTTTTTCATGGCCCGTTATTCTTTCCAACTGTCACTTTGATCAAAAACATAGTCCCCGATTATGTCCTGGAGTCCTTCACTATTGTAACCGCTGAAGGCCACACCAGCCTCGGTCACTAAATTTTCCGGCCGGATTTCTGGCCGCACATACCTTTTGCTGCAGTTAGTCATATATTCATGTGTACTGATTGGTTATTATTTCTATATAGCATATTGGAGCACAGTTCCGCTCTCGTCGTATTCAATTTCGTCCGAATCACCGAGTTTAAGAAGGAAACCGGCTCGGTCGGGAATGACAGTGTAGTCGTTGTATGCTCCGGCGTCGAACGAGATTCCGATATGGACCTCTGGCCTTTCCGTTATTCCGAAACGCTGCCTGTCAATCGTGAAAGTATAGCGGAAGATATTGTCTTCAACCTTTCCGGTTCCGATGCCGGGATTCTTCCATGAGACCGCCGCCTCGTCAGTCATGCCGAAAGAATCTCCAGCACTGCTTACGTCATATACGAAAGGTTTCCACCCGACAGGGTCTGCCTCTGAGGAGCATTTGCCACGGACAAGCCTGTCGTAACCCTTTGGCGAGGCACTCATGAACCATCCTCCGCCCTGTCCTGTACTCACGTCATCGGTGTCAAGCCAGACCCCGAGACAGTTCAGATACTCAGGAGACTTCCTGCCTGTCCTTGAAAGGACTTTAGTCGTATCTATCTCGACATATCCGTAGATATATCTTGAATCGGAACATAGTTTCACGCACCTTGTCCCGCGCTCGAAACTGAGTTCCTGACGCTTCCGCGGGCTTACGCCGTCCCACCAGCCGAAGTCCGACTTTACATGATTCAGAATCTCGTTTTCATCATACTTGTCTTCAGGTTCGTCCGGCAGTTCCGGCTGCGGAAGAGGAATGATTTCAGGAAATTCCTCAGGCAGAACGGGTTCGGGACCGCTGCAGCCGCAAAACGCGAAGAACAGTGCAGATGCGACAACTGCCACGTCGTGCTTTATATTCATTTTTTTCATAAATCGTTTTTTCATTAAAACCGGGGCCACAGCTACTGGATTCCGCTGACATTCGTTTCCGCACGGGGTATCTGGTATCTCAGCCTCGGATCGTCATATCTGACGACTTCCCACTGCTGCCTGCCGGCATAGCGGCGGTCAATATCCTTCCGGTTTCTCATGCAGTCCATTACTCTGAATCCTTCAAAGCAGAGTTCCATCCTACGCTCGTCCAGAACCACGTCCAGGACATCGGCATAGCCTCTTTCAACCATATTTGCCGCAGTAAACATATCCGCCTCCGAAAGACCTGCCCTCCTGCGGATGACGTTCACGTCCTCCAAAGCCTTTTCCACGTTTCCAAGATGGGCATAGGCCTCGGCCCTGTCCAGAATAAGTTCACCCCACCTGAGCAGACTCGGTGAAGAAAGGTTGGTCACCTTCCCCTCCTGACGGGAGAATTTCTTCATATAGTTCAAAGGATAGACGTTTCCTCCCGAACCGGTACGGCAGCCGAGAGAGTCGGTCACGGTCACGTACTGCCTGTTCCCGTCCATAGTGATATAGCTGCGGGGATATGTATTCACGATTTCCGTTTCCACAGCATATCTGTCGCTTCTTTCTGAGCCGTCAGCCGCCGTATGGACATAAGTACAGGTATATCTGCCGCTTGCCTCGTCGAAAGACGGCTTCCTGTCTATGTAGTTTTCATAAAAACCGTCGTCGGTAGGGACCGGCCAGTAAATCATCTTCGCTCCGGTTTCGGAGATATGCTTAGGGTCACGCATAAGTTCCCTCTTGTCGCCAGGATGCCGGCTGAAAAGGTCAATCAGTGGCTGGGAGTAATAAATCTCCGCCCAGCCGGAACCGTCGCCGGGGTCTCCGTTCGACCAGTACATGGAACCTAATACTCCCTGTTCACCGGCGATGTCTGTAGTGTTGTCTATCATGCCGATGCACCAGAGCACTTCATCGGATTCGCGGCTGAACTGGAAAAGATGTTCATAATCAGGGTCGAGTTTTGTAGAAGGGTCCGACCCTGCGAGCATTTCGTCAATGACCCTTATGCAATCCTCATCCCTGCCCATGTAGAGATACAGACGGGCAAGGAAGCCTTGTGCCACCGATTTGTCAATATAACCCTTATTGCCTCTTCTCTTTCCGCCGTCCATACACCTTATGGCTGATTCAAGGTCATTTTCCACCTGCTCATACACCTTTGCCACAGTAGCCTTCTGAACGTTCGTTTCACCTTTGCCCAGATTGATGACCACACCCGGCGATATTCCGGCATCCCAGACATAAGGCGGGGCGAAAAACTGGCAGAGATTCATGTGTGCGACAGCCCTCATGGTAAGGTTTTCACCCTTTATATGACGCAGTTCAGCATCCTCCTCATCATCGCTTATCATATTGATTACCACAGATGTAGAATAGGCTATCTTATATGAAATGAACCAGAAGTACTCCGTGTTGGTGTCGCTTGACGAATCTTCCAGGATAGCATCGGAAAACAAGGGGTCCGTACTTTTGGCGGACATCAGCGCGTTGTCTCCCTTCAACTCCGCCATAAGCATATAGTGGCGGATATAGGTATTGCCGACAGTATAGAAACCGCTGTATTCAACAGGTGCCTTGAAGAGCGCGTAGTTGCCCACGGTGGCTGTCGCCGCTGCCGAGACATTCTGCATGCTTCCGGACGAGACCTTGTCGTACGGGAAATAGTCCAGACTGCAGGCTGCAGTTGTCAGTAAGACACAGATATAAATCAAAGACTTTTTCATAACAACATCAGAATTTAATGTCCACACCTAAAGAGAACACCCTTGAAACCGGATAGTTGTAACTGAACAGCCCCTTTACTCCGACTTCCGGGTCCATACCTGAAAACCTGGTGAAAGTGTAGAGATTGTCCCCAGTCAGGAATATTCTGAAACTCTGGAGATGCATCTTCCTGACAACACTTGCAGGAAGAGGATAACTGACAGTGACATTCTTGATACGCAGATAGCTGCCGTCCTCAAGATAGCGTGAAGTCAGTTCGTTGGAACGCCTGTTCCCGCCGACTTTCGCCTTAGGATGTGTGGCCATGTCCCCTTCCTTCTCCCATCTGCTCCAGCCGAGCCCGTTGTCGAGAGACATGAAATTGTAATCTATGTACGCACCGTCCGAGTCAATATAGCGGCGCGTCTCGTTGTAGACGTCATTGCCATAGACGAACTGCAGGTCCGCGCTTAACTCAAGCCCGAAAATATTGAATGAGTTCAGCAGTCCGCCGGTAAGTTTCGGCTGCGCACATCCTACTATCTGAACGTCTCTTGTCATATTCATATTAGCCCCCGGTTCGCTTGAGATGACATTGCCTTCTTCGTCACGGGTCAGGATTTCCCATAAAGGACTTCCGTTCTCAGGATCGACACCTACCCATTTCGGCATATACCAGCTGTAGAGAGGCTCCCCTTCCCGGTAAATCTGGTTTCCCTGTGAATGGGAAACGATAATATCCTTGTGCTCAGGAAGATAAACCACCATATTCTTGTTATGGCCCAGATTTAGGGTCGTGGTCCATTTGAAATTCCTGCGGTTGAAATTCCTTGAGGTCAAGAGCACCTCGATACCGGTATTGCTGATTTTGCCAGTGTTCTCCGTTCTGGTGTCGAAGCCCGAACTGAGTGCAAGAGGGACGTCCAAAAGGAGGTCTTTGTTGAGGTTCCTGTAGAAATCCACGTTCAAAGTCAGGAAATTCCTGAATGAAACATCTATCCCCACATTGGTCATCACAGCGGTTTCCCAGTGCAGATAAGGATTGGCCACAGTCATGGGGACAGCCCCCTGCACGCCCTGGTACTGAAGTTTGTCAGAGAAGCCGTAGAGGTCGAGGTACTTGTAGGAGCCTATCCCGGAATTGCCTGTCATGCCGTAGCTTGCACGGATTTTAAGGAATGAGACAACGTCCTGCCTTGCCATGAAGTCCTCTCCTGTCACGAGCCATGCAGCCGAAACTGAAGGGAACCATCCGACTCTGTTTTCTGGTGCGAACACTGAAGATGCATCCGCACGGACTGTTCCGTTGATAATGTACTTTTCCTTGTAACTGTACTGAGCCTGGGCAAAAACTGACCAGCCAGCCGATTCCTCCTTTGTCCCGTATATGTTTTCAGCGACAGTTCCGTTGAAAACCTGCAGCCCGTTCTTGAGACCCGATGCCGTGGCATTCATATAATCGTTTGAAGCATACGAGTATTCATACCCTAAAAGGGCGGACACATTGTGCTCTCCTTTGAAAGTGTCGAAGTATTTGAGGATATTGGTCGTAGTGAACGACTGGTCCCAGGAGATATACTGACCTAACATGCCGTCAGGCCACGAAGCACTGTACGCTTCAGGGACGACAACGTCCTTTGACAGCCAGTTGCCCGTCGCATACCTGTTTGTGGACGTAAGGGAAAGGAAATCCGTCATTGTCCATGCAAGCCTCAAATCTGTGGAGAACTGCTTGGTATTCGTGAAAGAATTGGGGTTCACTGAAGGAGCATAGAGAGGATTCACCGCCTCGCGGCCATACCAGACCTCGCCATTGTCCGGACGCGTCGCTGAAGACAGATACATATACTTTCCTGTATTCTGATCGTAGGGATTGTTCCAAGGAAGCTGGTTGTAGCATCCGAGTCCGACTCCATATACGGTCTTGGACTGGCTGTAGTTCACTTTTGCATCCAGACGCAGGTTTCTGACGATTTCCGCGCCGACGTTCACCCGTCCGGACACCCTGTCAAAAGTGGATTCCCTCTGGGTCCCGTCCTCACCGAAATAATCGAGGCTGACAAGGAAGTCAATATTCCGGACACTTCCGCTCGCTGAAGCATAGTAGTTCTGGGTCACGCCTAACCGCTCGGCATCCTTTATCCAGTCGAAATTCTGGTTTCGCAGTTTTTCAGGATAGCTCTTCATCGATGCAGGTGACCTGACCGACTTGTAGAAGTCGTACAGTTCGGAAGCATCCATCATGTGGAAACGCCCGGTAAGCAGCTGTTTGAGACCCACCTGAGCCTTGAAATCCACAGTCGGGGCCTGACCGTTTTTCGCCTGTTTGGTAGTCACGACAATGACACCGCCGGCACCTGACGCACCATAGATTCCGGTCGCACCGGCATCCTTAAGAACGGTTATGGATTCCACGTCATTTGGATTGAATGTGCCGCCCACGACTCCGTCCACCACATAGAGAGGGTCTGAACTTGCGGCAATGGAGCCGGTTCCACGGATGCGTATCGTCGCTGCGGAGCCTGGCGCACCAGAAGAATTGGTCACGACCACTCCGGCAATCTTGCCCTGAAGCATCGTTCCGAAATCCGACGTTACCACATCCCTCAACTTGTCCCCCTGTACGGATACTGCAGAACTCGACAGTTCAGTTTTCTTGATTGAGGAATAGCCCATGAGCACTACTTCGTCAAGAGTATTGATGTCGGGCTCCAAAACCACCTCCATCACCGGTTCACTTTTCACGGTCAGGGTCTTGTAGCCGAGATAACCGAAAACAAGGGAGACACCGGAAGGGACGTCGACGGAAAATTGTCCCTCATTGTCAGTTATGACACCCTTGGACGTGCCCTGCACAGCGACGCTGACACCAATCAGCGGCTCATCAGTGGCCTTGTCCCTGACAACGCCATGGACGCTTGTCTGGGCAGAAGCCATGATACTGACGGACACTAAAAGTGCCGTCAGCATCAAAGTGAATATTCTGTTTTTCATCGACTACTTCTATTTGAATGTCCCGTCAGCAAAGGCATACCTGAATCCGTCCACTCTGTTCCACGCCCCGCGCGTAAAATCAGGAACTTCGACAGGAGCGCATCCGTTGGCTATGGAAATGGCACCGAGTTCACCTATACAGCACCATTCAGCGAGGTCATACACGTCCATATCCAGAGGCAGACCGTAATGGAGACAATAGTTGAGACGGTAGTCCATAAGAAAGTCCATGCCGCCATGTCCACCGACCCGCTTTGCGAGTTCCTCAAGATCCTTGTCCAGAATAGGGGCAGGATATTTTGCCTGAAGCCTTGCCACGACCTCAGCCGGCAACGCTCCATGGAAGTCAATGCGGTCGCGCTCGTTCATAAGAGAGTCTCCATTGTCTGCGGTCTCACAGACGAAAAGTCCCAAAGAATCCGCCTGCCCCTTGCTGATGCTCCACTGTTCAACCGGATACTTGGCCGCATAGCCTTCTGTACCGACCAACTGGTACATCCTGTTGTACGGGCGCGGAGTCATGACATCATGCTCGATAAGGATGGATTTGCCTTTTTCAGTAAGAATCATGGTAGCCGTAAGGTCACCGTTCTTGAAATCCGGCATATCAATATTCTGATACCTCTTGACGGACTTTATTCCGTTTACGGAAGGAGTGTCCATCGCCACGAGAGTCTTGAGACGGTCTCCCCTGTGGATATTGAGAGCCTGGCATACAGGACCGAGTCCATGTGTAGGATATACGTCGCCTTTGTGCTTGCTGTTGAAGTCAAGACGCCAGTTTCTCCAGTAGCCGTCCCAATAGTCCGTAAGATTGTGGCAATATGCGCCTTCAGCATGGACAATCTCTCCAAAAACGCCCCTGCGGGCCATCTCAAGAGCAGACATCTCGAAAAAGTCATAGCAGCAGTTCTCCAGCATCATGCAGTGACGGCGGTTCTTCTCCGCGGCATTCACCAATGCCCAGCACTCTTCAAGAGAAGTCGCAGACGGAACCTCACACGCCACATTCTTGCCGTTGTTCAGGGCTTCGAGAGCAACGGGAGTATGGTTCACCCAGTCTGTACAGATATAGACAAGATCTATATCATCGCGGCGGCACAGTTCCTTGTAACCGTTGTCGCCTGTGTAGGTTCCCTCAACTTCGATATTGTTCTCCCTGAGGAACTTGACATTTTTCTCCACACGCTCAGGTTCAATGTCACAGAGGGCCACGATCTTAGTCCACGGAACCGAAAGATAGCGGTACAGGGCATAAGATCCTCTTCCTCCCAATCCCACGAAGCCGATTCTTACTGTGTCTATCGGGGCAAGTCTCAATCCGATAACGTCTTCCTGGCCGGCAGGACGCGCCGGCACTTCCGTTTTTATAACTTTCACCCCGTCATTGCATGAGGTCATTACGACAACGGCAGCCAGCAATGCAGTCACCGTACGGGCAGATTTTTTCAGACAGTTCATTTTGCTATAATTTTAGTGTTGTAAATTTCATACGATCAAATGCCGTCAGTTCTGAGAATCCATATAAGCCTGCAGTTCTTCCGGACTGCGTGCCGGCTGTTCGCTGCCCGGCAGTCCGATGACACCCCACAGATGCTTTGCGTAAGTAAAGCCGAGTTCTTCATAGATTTCCCGGTGATGTTCCATGGATTCGCGGAAGCGGGAGAACTGTCTGGTCTCCGGAGCACACCACTGGACCTCGCTCAACGCCGCCAGACGGGGCACGAGCATATATTCCAGATATTCCGGAGTATTCACGTACTCTGTCCACAAATTGGCCTGAACACCCATAATCCTCTCCTTGCCGTAGTCCGGAACACCTTTGTACGGTTCGTATTCATACACCCTTTCAACCGGGAGATATGCCCCTATCGAGAACGGTTCCTTGTCCTGCTCATGAGACTGGTAGCGGTCGATGTACATATAGCCTCTCGGGCTCATGATGCAGTCGTAGTTCCAGATACGCGGATCTACGTTTTCCTCCGTTCCGCGCCACGACATCACTGTCACGCCTTCGGCAAGTTCGCCTTCAAGGATTTCCTCCCAGCCGATAATCCTGCGGCCGTGGTCATTGAGGAATTTCTGGATGCGGGCTGTCACCCAGTTCTGCAGATACTGCCCGGCCGTGTGACCGTCCCTGTCTTCCAGACCGAGTTCCTTCATTTTGGCACGGCACTTCGGACAGGCGTTCCAGCGGTCCTTGGGCACTTCGTCACCTCCTATGTTTATGTATTCGGAAGGGAAAATGTCCATAATCTCGGTCAATATGTCTTCGAGGAACTTGAATGTCTTTTCCTGCCCGACACAAAGCACGTCTTTCTTGACGCCCCAGGTGTTTTCGACTTTATACGGGCCTCCGGTGCAGCCGAGTTCCGGATAGGAGGCAAGGGCGCTCAGCATGTGGCCTGGCAGGTCAAGTTCCGGAATCACGGTGATGCCCCTTTCAGCCGCGTATGCCACCACCTCGCGCATCTCGTCCTGGGTGTAATAGCCGCCATGGTCTTCCGGCCTGAGGTGAGTCGGGTCATAGTCAATCTGGGTCCCGTGGCGGACAGAGCCTATTTCTGTAAGTTTCGGATATTTCTTGCTCTCGAAACGCCATCCCTGATCCTCTGTAAGATGCCAATGGAACACATTCTCCTTATAGACGGACATAAGGTCAATACATTTCTTGATTTCCTCTACGGTAAAGAAATGGCGTCCGGAATCAATCAGCACGCCTCTGTACCTGAATCTCGGACAGTCGTCTATATGGACGCAAGGAAGCACATAGTCGTCTCCTGTCCTCTGCCCGCCGTAGATCGATGCCGGCAGCATCTGGCGTATCGTCTGAATTGCATAGACGAAGCCGTTGTATGACGAAGCGCAGACTGTCATGGATTTCGGAGTGACGTCAACGGTGTAGGCCT
>CABQAB010000026.1 GCA_902461985.1 uncultured Bacteroidales bacterium
CATGGTGCCGACGACTGCGCGAACCATATTCCTGAGAAACCTGTCCGCCCGTATCGTGAAGACTAAATAATTGCCGTCGTCAGGATAGCCGAGCATTTCGACATGGGACGGTTTCCAGTGGCTCCATTCTGCCTTGTACACGGTGCAGATGCTGGTCCTGTTGTTCCCTCCAGCCTTTTCGAAGCAGCTGAAATCGTGCTCGCCCAACAGATGTGTGCAGGCTTCGTTCATCCTGTCCACGTCTAATTCCCACATACATCTCCAGGAATACTTTTCGCAGAACGGGTCCTTGGCCCTGTGGAGGAAGTATCTGTACTCCCTCTCCTTTGCCGAGAACCGCGCGTGGAGCTGGCTGTCCGCCTCCGGCAGTCTGTCGTCCGTTTCCGACAAGATTCCGGCAGAATGGGGCGGCGCAATATTCATAGGCCGTGAAAACGGTGTCCGAAACTCTTTTTCGGGGCAAATGTCATGAACCACAATGTCTTTGCATAGGATGGCATTGATTTTGTGAATGAAAAGAGGCTTTGTCTGCGGGAACGGCTGTTGCAGGTCACAGTGGCAAACATAGTTCACGGCATTCACGCCGGTGTCGGTCCTTCCGGCTCCGGTGGTTTCGACAGGACAGCCTGCAAGTATGCCGAGAGCCCTCTCAAGTTCTCCCTGAACTGTCGCGGCGTTGTTCTGTTTCTGCCATCCGCTCAGATTCGTTCCGCTGTAAGACAAAGTGATGATATACCTCATGGTCCCGTAATTTTGGACAAAGTTAAAAATAATTATAATGGACAGTGTAAATATCAAAGAACTGAATGACCGTATCCAGCGCGAGAGTTCATTTGTGGACATACTTTCGATGGAAATGAACAAAGTCATTGTCGGTCAGAAGCAACTTGTCGAGAATCTTCTTATCGGTCTTCTCGCAAACGGACATATTCTTCTCGAAGGTGTCCCTGGACTTGCAAAGACCTTGGCAATCAACACGCTCGCTTCAGCAGTGGGCGGGAAATTCAGCCGTATCCAGTTTACTCCGGACCTGCTCCCGGCAGATGTGCTCGGAACTATGATCTATTCCCAGAAATCGGAGCAGTTCCAGATCCGCAAGGGTCCGGTCTTCGCCAATTTCGTCCTTGCCGATGAAATCAACCGTTCCCCGGCCAAGGTCCAGTCCGCACTGTTGGAGGCTATGCAGGAACGACAGGTGACAATAGGTGACGAGACTTTCCGCCTGCCTGAGCCTTTTCTCGTGATGGCGACCCAGAACCCTATCGAGCAGGAGGGTACCTATCCTCTCCCTGAGGCCCAGCTGGACCGTTTCATGCTCAAGGTCGTTGTGACCTATCCCAAGAAGGAAGAGGAAAAACTCATTCTCCGTATGAACAACAGCGGCGAGTTTCCAAAGGCGTCTCCGGTCCTGAAGCCTGAAGACATAATCAGGGCACGCGAAATAGTGCGCGAAGTCTATATGGACGAGAAAATCGAAAGGTATATAGTGGATCTGGTCTATGCGACCAGGACTCCGGCGGAATATGGTCTGGAGAAGCTTTCCGGACTTATTTCCTATGGCGCATCGCCACGTGCCAGCATTTCCCTCGCTGCCGCTGCCAAAGCCTATGCTTTCATAAAGAGAAGAGGATATGTGATTCCTGAGGACGTGAGGGCCGTATGCTATGAAGTCCTCCGTCACAGGATAGGTCTTACCTACGAGGCAGAGGCCGAAAACGTCACCACCGACTCCATCATTGCAGATATAGTCAATGTTGTTGAAGTTCCTTAGCAGAGGAATTCCGGACTTGGGTTTTAGAGACATTGATTATGGCGGAAATGAATGAAACGGACCTTCTGAGAAAGGTCAGGAAAATAGAAATCAAGACCAAGGCTCTCTCGCATCAGATTTTTGCGGGAGAGTATCACTCTGCTTTCAAGGGCCGGGGCATGGCGTTCAGCGAGGTTAGGGAATACCAGTACGGAGATGATGTCAGGAATATGGACTGGAATGTGACCGCCCGCCTGAGAGCACCTTATGTCAAGGTTTTCGAAGAGGAGAGGGAACTTACGGTCGTGCTCCTGATTGATGCGAGCCGCTCCGGGCTTTTCGGAACTTCGGGAATGGTGAAAAGGGATATGATTGCCGAGATAGCGGCGGTTCTGTCCTTCTCTGCCATCAGCAACAACGACAAGGTGGGGGCCTTGTTCTTCAGCGACAAGGTCGAGAAGTTCATTCCTCCTAAAAAAGGCCGTTCACATCTGCTCCACATCATCCGCGAGGTTCTCGAATATGAACCGCAATCGACGGGGACGGACCTTTCGGAAGTGCTGCGCTATCTCACCAACGCGCTGAAGAAACGCTGCAACGCATTCGTGCTTTCGGATATGATCGATGCCGGCGCGGATGCCGTTCCACGTTACGAGGAAGCCCTGAAAGTCGCCGCCAACAGACATGACCTTTCGGTTGTGGAGGTTTACGACAAAAGGGAACAGACAATTCCGGACGTGGGACTTGTGAACATCAAGGATTCTGAAAGCGGAAAGACGGCGTGGGTGGATACGGGCAGGAAAAAAGTCAGGGAAGCCTACGAAGAATGGTTCAGGGAACTGCGTTCCAACGAGGACAAACTGCTCGTAAAGTACAATATAGACAGAGTGCGCGTGGCCGTGGACGAGGATTATGTCAAGGCACTCATGTCATTGTTCAGTCAAAGGTAGATTATGAGGAAATTCGTGATATTTCTGGTTTCGCTTTGTGCGGCCTTCCCGCTGTGCGCCCAGGCTCCGTTCCTGGAGCAGCTGCAGCCGAGGGACAGCATACTCATCGCCGACCAGCTGCTCTATGGAATCAAGGCGGAGAACGTGCCCGAGGGGACGGTATGGTCCATGCCCCAGTACAAGGATACAATCTGCGCCGGGGTGGGAGTCATAACTCCCTGGGTCTGCGACACGCTCAAAGTCCACAAGCCGGGCAAGAAATCACCGGTAAAGAGCTATGATTTGAAGATTGCGACGGTCGTGACGAGTTTCAACGAGGGCGAGTACAGTCTTCCTCCACTTGAAGTCGTAAGGCAGAATCCTGACGGCAAGGTGGACAGCCTCCTGTTCGACAGCATACGTTTCGAGGTCAAGACCATGCCTGTGGACACTGCGACCTTCCAGCCTCATGATATCAAGGACGTTGTCCATTATCCACTTACTGCAAGGGAAGTGGTCCCGTGGGTGCTCCTTGCATATCTCATCATAGCTGTTATTGTCGCAATCGTATGTCTTGTAATGATTTACAGAAAGAGGGCATCGGGAGGGGACGAAGTCCGCGAGCCGGCGCACATTACGGCTCTGCGGAAACTCGAATCCTACCGTGGAGACAAGCTCTGGGTTCCGGAAAAGCAGAAGCAGTTCTGGTCTGGAGTCACCGACGTGTTGAGGGAATATATATCTTCCCGTTATGGCATAGGGGCTATGGAAATGACCACTTCAGAGATTTTCAATGAGTTGAAACCACAGTTCGATTCCGGAGATTCCGAAAAGAAGTTTCTCATAGACGAAGTCGAGACAATGTTCGTCACTGCAGATTTCATCAAATTCGCGAAGCACACGGCATCCGCTCAGGAAAATGCCTCTGTGCTGCCTCTTGCGGTGAAGTTCGTGACGTCAACCTGCCAGACGGAAGCTGTCCTGGAGAATGAGGTTTCTGAAAACAAGGAGGAAAAGTGATGTTTTTCGAATATCCTGATTTATTGTGGCTGTTGACGGTTCCGGCTCTCCTTGCACTGCTTTATGTGCTCAGGGAAGTTTTCGGGCGTACTCCTCATCTGCGTGTTTCGTCTTCCGTGCCTTATCTTGCCGGAGGCCATTCCGTAATGGAATATATCCGTCATCTGCCGTTCGTGCTGAGGCTTCTCGCCCTGACGATGATAATCATAGCCATTTCCCGTCCGCGTTCTTCGGAGCAGATGGAAAAAGTGGACACGGAGGGTATAGATATAGTTTTAGCAATGGACGTGTCTACTTCGATGCTTGCCCGGGACTTCGCTCCTGACCGTATAAGCGCGGCAAAGGACATAGCCATAGAATTCATATCCCAAAGGCCTTCAGACCGCATGGGAATAGTGGTTTTCGCCGGTGAATCCTTCACTCAATGCCCGCTGACGACTGACAGGGCGACTTTGATCAATCTGATGAAGGAAGTCAATACGGACCTTCTCGAGGACGGCACTGCCATCGGCAACGGTCTTGCGACTGCAGTGGCGAGGATGAAAGACTCGGATGCCAAAAGCCGCGTGGTGATTCTTCTGACCGACGGTGTGAACAACCGGGGAGAGATTGCCCCCGAGACTGCCGCCGAAATCGCAAAAACTTACGGTGTCAGGGTATATACCATAGGTGTGGGGGCGAACGGCACTGCTCCGTATCCTGTGATGACTCCGTGGGGAACACAACTCCAGAATGTCAAGGTGGAGATTGACGAAAGCCTGCTCGGACGGATTGCCGAGGCCACCGGAGGCAAATATTTCAGGGCTACTGACAACACCAAGCTTGCCGAAATCTATTCGGAAATCAACCGTATGGAAAAGGCAAAGACCACCATTGACAGTTTCCCTGTATACAAGGAACTTTTCGGCACTTATGCTCTCGTAGCCCTTGCCGCACTTCTTCTGGAATTCCTGCTCAAAATATTCTTGCGTCGTCTTCCTTAGTAATTCTTATTGATGCAGTTTAGTCTGTTTCATATTACGTAATTCTGAATCATGTTATATTTCGCTGATATACAATATCTTTGGCTGCTTCTCTTGGTGCCGCTTTTCCCTTTGCTGCATGCGCTTTCGCTGCGTCTGCGTAAAAAGAGAATACTTGCTTTCGGGGACAGGGAACTTGTCGGGCGTCTTATGCCTTCCTATTCCCGCGGACGAGGCTGGTGGAAGGTCGTGCTGTTCAGTATCGGATTCGCCTTTTTCGTCGTGGGCCTTTCCCGCCCGCTCATAGGCGCGAAACTCAAGGAGCATGAGACAAAAGGAGCGGAAGTGGTGATTGCGCTTGACGTGTCGAATTCGATGCTGGCGCAGGACTATTCCCCGAACAGGTTAGAGCGTGCGAAACTCGCCATTTCAAGGCTTGTGGACAAACTCAGGGATGACAGGATAGGACTTATAGTCTTTGCCGGGGATGCCTATGTGCAGTTGCCGGTGACCACTGACTATGTTTCCGCCAAAATGTTCCTGAGTTCGATTTCCACCGAATCCGTGCCTGTCCAGGGTACGTCGCTCGGCGCAGCCATAAGCACCGCCGCCCGCTCGTTCAGTGCGCAAAGCGAAAAAAGCCGTGCGATTATTGTGATTACTGACGGTGAGAATCACGAGGACGACCCTCTCGGGGCAGCCAAGGCCGCAGCCGGAACGGGCATACGCATATTTACCATAGGGGTCGGTTCTCCAGAAGGCAAGCCTGTCCCCATGCCGGACGGCAGCCTGCTCAAGGACAACAATGGTGACATAGTGGTCTCCCGTCTGGACGAGGAGATTCTCAAACAAATCGCCGAAGCGGGTTCAGGGGCATATATCCGTGCAGGAAACACTGAATTCGGTCTGAATCCCATAATCGACGAAATCAGGAAAATGGAATCCGAGAAGTTCAACTCCATCGTTTTTGAGGAATATGATGAACAGTATATGTATTTCTTTGCTATAGCATTGATATTCTTTGTTCTGGAAAGTGTTATCGGCTCCCGTAAATCCGGCCTGAGCCTGTTTGGAAAAGGAAGGAAATGAAAATGAATTTGAAATATCTGCTTGTTTTGGGGATTATGGCGATCCCTTCGCTGCTGTCTGCCCAGACTGACAAACGGGAGGTAAGGAAAGGCAACAGGGAATACCGCAAAGGGGAATACAAGGAAGCTGAAATAGACTACCGCAAGGCTTTGGTGAAGGATTCGCTTTCGTTTGCAGCCAATTATAATCTCGGTTCCGTACTCTACCGTCAGAATGATGCCGAGGGTGCGTTGTCTGCTATGAAAAAGGTTGAGAACCAGGCTGTAGCGGCCGGATACGGGGCGGACTATTATTTCAACCTCGGAGATATGGCTCTGGCGAAAAAGGATTACAAGACGGCAGTCGAGGCTTTCGCCAAGTCGTTGATGATACGTCCGGAAGACCTTGATGCCAAGGAGAACTTCATCTACGCCCGCAAGATGCTGGAAAACCAGCAGCAGAATCAGCAGAACCAGAATCAGGACCAGAACAATCAGGATCAGAATCAAGACAGGAACCAGGATAAGAATCAGGATCAGGACAGGAATGACGACAGTAACCAGGATCAGAATCAAAACCGGGATGACCGGAACCAGGACCAGCATAAGAATCAGGAACAGGAGCAGCAGAGTCCTCAGGAGGCCAAAATAAGTCCGCAGGCAGCGCAGCAGATGCTTCAGGCAATCCAGGCCCGGGAGAAAGAGACCCAGGACAAGGTAAACAGGGAAAAGGCGGCGGTGATGAAATCGCGTCAGAAAGAAAAAAATTGGTAAATTCACGATATGAAAAGGATATTTCTTGCGGTTTTTGCTTTGCTGTCGGCCATAGTCGCCGCGGCACAGACGAATATACAGGTCAGAGTACATAATGTGGTCGCACAGGACGAAGAGTTCCGTGTGACTTTCGTAATAGAAGGCGAGAATTCGGCTTCTGATTTCTCGTGGGAATGTCCTGCGGATTTCGATCTTCTCATCGGTCCGCAGCAGAGTTCCTCATCCAGCATAAGCATCATAAACGGCAAGAGGACTTCCAGCAGGACCATTTCGTATACCTACATCCTCAGCCCGCGCAACACCGGAGATTTTGTCCTTCCGGCAGCTACTGCCAAGGTCAAAGGCAATGCAATCAGTTCTGCGCCTGTCTCAATCAAGGTCGTGGCAGCGGAAGACAGGAACAGTCAGAATCCTGTCCACGGCAATTCCGGGCAGGGCGGTATTCCTTCGGACCCCGGAGCGAACGGCAGCGGTCAGGGAAGCGGCAGGCAGGAACAGAATGGTCAGGCTCAGTCGGCAGAGTATGGGGACATAGTCCTGGATTTGTCGTTGGACAGGACTGACGTTGTAGTCGGGCAGCCGATTAACGCGACTTTGAAGATATATCAGAGAGCCAATCTTTCGGGTTTCGAGAATGCGGATTTCCCTTCATTCAAAGGTTTCTGGAGTCAGGAGGTCGAAGCCCCTACCAATATAGAGTTCAACCGCGAAGTCCATGACGGGAAAATTTACGATGCCGCACTTCTGCGCCGTTATGTGCTGATTCCGCAGCAGACCGGCAAGCTCGTGATTGACCCTGCGGAACTTGTCTGTCTGGTGAGTGTACGCGTGCAGTCCCGCACAGGCAGCATTTTCGACGGCTTCTTTGATGACTATCAGACTGTCCGCAAGAAAGTCCGCTCCAGGAGTGTGACTGTCAACGTGTCTCCGCTTCCCTCAGGTGCTCCGGCATCTTTTGGCGGTGGTGTGGGCAAGTTCTCCATATCCGCGAAACTGGCCAGGACGAGACTCAAGGCACATGAAGCCAACTCCCTTATAGTCACTCTGTCGGGCCGGGGGAATGTGGCACTGGTCGAAGCTCCCAAGGTGGAGTTTCCCATTGACATGGAAGTCTACGACACCAAGGCTACGGACAAGACCCCTAAATCCTCCCTCTCGGGTTCGAAGGAATTCGAATTCCCTTTCATTCCGAGAAGTCAGGGCGAGTTTACGATAGAGCCAGTCCAGTACAGCTACTATGACATTGATGCAGGGAAATATGTAACCATAAGTACCCAGCCGATCAGTTTTACCGTTGAAAAAGGTGCAGACATGCCTGAAACCGTTGTCAGCGGAGGTGTATTGCAGAAAGATGTGCGGAACCTCGGCGAGGACATACGGTTCATAAATACCAAAGCCGGCAATTTCTCTTCAAAAGGGGATTTCCTCGTTTCTTCTCCGCTTTTTGTCCTTGCCTGCCTATTGGTTCTGCTGCTTGCCGCAGTTGTCTGGTACATAGTCCGTTCAGTGGAGTCAAAATTGAGCGACACGGTCGGCAGAAAGACCCGGAAGGCTACGAAAAAGGCTCTCAGACAGTTGAAGAACGCGTCCGTCTACCTGGACCGGAACTTGCCTGCGGCTTTCTATGAGGAACTCCACAAATCATTAGTCGGTTTCGTTGCCGACAAGTTCAATATGCCTATGACCGAG
The DNA here is from genome assembly GCA_902461985.1 of uncultured Bacteroidales bacterium. Classification (GTDB taxonomy): domain Bacteria; phylum Bacteroidota; class Bacteroidia; order Bacteroidales; family UBA932; genus Cryptobacteroides. The sequence continues at coordinate 8,192 of CABQAB010000026.1, forward strand.
TTGAACAAGGAGAATATCTGCGCAAGGCTGCTTGAAAGAGGGGTGCCGCAGGAGACCGCCGATGAATATGCGGCTTTGCTCGACGAATGTGAATTCGCACGTTATGCCCCTTCTTCTGACAGCGGACAGATGCATGACCATTACGACAAGGCTGCAGGACTCATTTCAACAATCGACTCTTGTATGAAAACTTCAGTGAAAACAAAAGGCGGCGCGACTGCGCTTGCGGTAATCTGTCTTCTGTCGCTGTCAATCAACGGTTTTGCTGCCGGACAGGCCGAGAATTCCGCAACAGCTCCGGCCGAGGCTTCCGAGCCGCTTTCTTCAGTGGCTTCCGCTCCGGCCGATGTGGACGAATATGCGGAGACATTGTGGGAAAGGGCGAACCGTGCATATGCCGAGGGCCGCTGGGAGGACGCTGCTGGCGATTACGCTCTTATAGTCTCCCTCGGTTTAGAGTCCGCTCCCCTGTATTATAACCTCGGAAACGCCTGCTACAAATCAGGCAGCGTTTCAGGTGCGATTCTGAATTATAAAAGGGCTTTGAAAATCGACTCGTCCTACCCGGATGCACGCTATAATCTGGATTTTGTGCGCTCGCTTACTCAGGACAGGATTGAGCAGGTGCCGGAATTCATATTGACGACATGGGCTAAGAAAGTCTGCTACTTTCTCAGTTCGGATACATGGGCCATGGTTTTCATAGCCGGGCTGGTGCTGCTCTGTGTGTGCCTGCTGCTTTTCTTTCTCGCCCATTCTGCCGCAGGTAAACGTACAGGTTTCATTCTCGCCATTATACTTCTCTTGGCCGATGCTGCTTTCCTTTCTTTCTCGCTCACACAGAAATCGGCTTATTTTGTGAGGGACGAGGCCGTGGTGACTGTTCCGGTCACTTCTGTAAAGGCGGCACCTTCGTCAGAAAGGACCAACAGCCTTTTTGTCCTGCACGAGGGTGCTGAACTCAGGCTTCTCGACACCGTGGGCGACTGGTGCAATATCGAGATAGCCGACGGACGTCAGGGCTGGCTCGAATCCTCAGCCATCGAGGTCATATAGTTGTCATCTTGACCGGCAGGATGGAGCGGAAAAATCTAAAATTTTCGTAAGTTTGCGGAGAATAATGTGAATTATTTATGCTTGGTCGCCTTATATGTAATCCTGAAAAAATAACATTAAAGCTTATAAAAATGACAAAAAGACTCTTTGCAGCATTGGCTGCAGTCTCCTTGCTCTGTGCTTCGGCATCTGCGGCAAATTCCAATCCGCCTGCATGGGAAAATGCTGAAGTCAGTTCAATCAACCGGCTTCCTATGCATGCCAATTTCATTTCCGACGACTTGACCATAAGCCTGAACGGCTACTGGAAATTCAGATTCAATGAAAATAGGACGGACCGTGTTCCGGATTTTTATCTACCTGCTTTCGACGATTCCTCATGGACTTCGATTCCGGTTCCCGGCATGTGGGATATCAACGGATTCTGTGACCCCCTTTATGTCAATGTCAAATATCCATGGGACGGTCATTTCCCCTATACTCCTCCTGTCGCTCCTGACGAGCACAACTATATAGGTCAATATAGGCACAGTTTCACGCTTCCTTCTGAATGGGAAGGCAGGAAGACCGTCCTGCATATAGGCTCGGCAACCTCGAACGTGAGGGTGTGGGTGAACGGCAGGGAAGTCGGCTACAGCGAGGATTCCAAACTTGACGCCGCTTTTGACCTCACTCCGTACGTGCATACGGGAGAGAATACCATAGCTCTCGAAATATCCCGCTGGTGTGACGCCACCTACATAGAATGTCAGGATTTCTGGCGTTTTGCAGGAATAGCGAGGGATACGTATCTTTCCTCTCTTCCGCTCAAACGTATCGAGGACATAAGAATCAATGCTGATGCGTCAGGACATTTCTCTTTCTGGGCTGAAGCCACTCCGGGCGTAGCGACGCTGCGGTGGAGCATAGTCGCACCTGACGGAGACGAGGTGCTTTCCGGAACCGCCCCGGCCTCCAAACCGAAACAGGACAGGTCGCTGCGTTTCAATCCGAAATATGGCAATCCTCTTCTGCCGGCCAAGGGCAATATGGCAGCCTGTGCGGAGGGTGATGTGGCTGATGCCAGACTCTGGTCAGCCGAGACCCCTTGTCTCTACAGACTCAGACTGACTGCCCTTGACAAAAAAGGCAACGAGTTGCATAACGCATCCGTCAATTTCGGTTTCAGGACTGTGGAGATTGTTGACGGTCAGCTGCTTGTGAACGGGAAGGCGATACTTCTCAAGGGCGTCAACCGTCACGAGATGGACCCTTACAAAGGGTATGTGGTTTCCCTTGCCGACATGGAAAGGGACATAAGGATAATGAAGGAGCTGAATGTGAACGCTGTAAGGACCTGCCACTATCCCGACGACCCGCGCTGGTATGACCTCTGCGACAAATACGGACTTTATGTGATTGACGAGGCTAATGTCGAGGCTCATGGCATGGGGTATGGCCCTGAAACGCTTGCCAAGGACAAATCCTTTGCCGATGCGATTGTGGAGAGGGCGGAGAGAATGGTGCTCAGGGATTATAATCACCCTTCAATCGTAATCTGGAGTCTGGGAAATGAAAGCGGGTTCGGACAGAATTTCCGGGATTCCTACCATCACGTCAAGGCTATGGACAGCACCCGTCCGGTTCAGTACGAAAGGGCCGAACTTGAACCCGAGAACGATATACATTGCCCTATGTATATGAATTATGCGGATTGCGAGAAATATATGAAAACCGATCCGTACCGTCCTCTCATCCAATGTGAATATGCCCACGCGATGGGCAACTCCCTCGGCGGGTTCAAGGAATACTGGGATCTTATCAGAAAATATCCGAAATATCAGGGAGGATTTATCTGGGACTTCGAGGACCAGGCTGTGAAATGGCCTGTGGATGCCGCTGAATTCGGTACAGACCATATTTTCGCATTCGGAGGAGATTTCAACTCGTACGACCCGACCGATGAATCGTTCAACTGCAACGGAGTCATAGCTGCCGACCGCAGCCTCCATCCGCACGCATACGAAGTGGCGTACCAGCATCGTAGCATACATACTTCGGCTGCTGCGGGAGATGCGCTCGAAGGTACGGTTTCAGTCTACAACGAATATTTTTTCAAGTCGCTTGCGGGCTTCGACCTTGAATGGACAATAGAATGTGACGGCAAGGCTGTTCTCCGGGGCTGCAGTCATGAGACTCTCGATATAGCTCCGCAGACCAGGTCAGTTGTGCACTTAGGCTACAATGCAACCCGTGTGCTCAATGCCTGCAACGGTTTGGAGGACAAGGATGTGTATCTTACGGTCCGTTATCTTCTGAAAGATGCTGAAGGCCTGCTTCCTGCCGGAACCTGTCTCGCATACGACCAGATTTGCATCAATGCTGCGGCTCCCAAGGCATATTCGCCACAGATTTCAGCATTTGTCCTTGAAGAGGGAGAAGAAAGTATTACGGTCTCAGGAAACACTTCTTCCGCAGGAGTCATGGCCTGCCGCCCGTCAATATGGACAGCGGTTTTTGACAAAAAGGCCGGAACGCTGACCGGCTATACGCTCAACGGGAAATCAATTTTAGCAGAACCTCTCTATCCTTGTCTCTGGAGAGCTGCAACGGAGAATGATCTGGGTGCGCGTTATCTCGGCGGAAAATTGACTGCGAACACCAAAGTATGGCGAGATTCGCAGTACAAACCTGTGTCGATGTCCGTTTCGGATGAGGGTGACTATGCAAAAGTGGCAGTTGAATATGCTTCATTCGGGGATTATGCCTCTGTGGGAGTGGTCTTCAAGGTTTATGGAGACGGTTCGATTGAAGTTGAGGAAAATCTGAAAGACGCCGGCAACATCGTGAATGCCCCTGTGCTCGGGCGTTTCGGTATGCGTCTGGCCATGCCTGGAGAATATTCAAATGTTGAATTTTACGGCAAGGGTCCTTTCGAGAACTATTCTGACCGTAATTCAGCCGCTCTCGTGGGGCTTTACCGCCAGAGAGTCGAGGACCAGTACCATTACGGCTATGTCCGTCCGCAGGAATCAGGAACGAAGACCGGCCTTAAATGGCTCAGGGTCACTGACGACAATGGAACTGGCTTTGAAATATCTTCCGATGCCCTCTTCAGCGGTTCTGCACTTCCTTTCTCAGCCGAGCAGATGGACATACTGAAGGATGCGCCGCGCCACTCCCTCAAACTGAAGAAGACTGCCCATGAAAACGACCGCTCCAACGGACTCACGTGGGTCAATTTCGACCTTGTCCAGATGGGGCTTGGCTGCGTGAACTCATGGAGTGAGATGCCGTGTGAGGAATATCTCGTCCCGGCAAAGGAAATGAGTTTCAGATACACTCTGAGACCGATTGAAAATTAGAATCTTGTCCAGCCGTGCCTGAGCGCGTCAAGGCGGAAATGCCATAGCACCGCTCCGGCGCAGACGGACACATTCAACGAGTGTTTGCTCCCGAACTGCGGGATTTCAAGACTGAAGGCGGAGTTGTCCACTACATCCTGGGCGACTCCGTCTACTTCGTTTCCGAAGACTACGGCATATCTGGGGCTGCGCTTCTCCGTCGTCCCCGTATCAGTGTCACATTCGTACGGCGAATAAGCATCCATCTTGACTGAATTGACGGTCTGCTCGACGCTTATGACCGTATATCCTTCACTTTTCAGCTTCGCCACGGCATCGAGGGTGTTTTCAAATCTTTCCCAGACCACGCTGTTTTCCGCTCCCAG